>CAMCUQ010000030.1 GCA_945878775.1 Chthonomonas calidirosea | reverse complement strand
TGGCGGTTCTTTCCAGTCTATTTGCAACTTGGCATTTACGCGGTGAGGAGTGTTTGGAGGAGTGCTTGAAGATGCTGACACAGGCGCAGAAAAGTTCCTTGCCTCACTCTGCCTAAATTCCACTCCCACAACTGTGAACTCTTACCTTTCGAGAGGGATAGTGGCTTCCCATAGCCAAATAAAGTATACTCCATAGAGTACATTGGGAGAGGGTACTGTCATGATTAAGATTCAGGGGATAGGCGAAGGGCGTTTTTGCGACCAAGTTTCGCGACGCCAGTTTTTACAGATTGGTGGTTTTGCCTTGGGGGGGCTCACCCTCACCGATCTTCTTGCTGCCGAGGCACAAACAGGCAAACGGCTCGGACACAAGGCGGTCATCATGGTCTATCTGCCCGGAGGTCCTGCGCACCAAGACACCTTTGATCTCAAACCAGATGCCCCTGCCGAATTGCGTGGTGAATTCAAGCCCATCAAGACCAATGTTACCGGTATCGAAATCTGTGAACATTTGCCCCGCCTTGCCCGCATTATGGATAAGTGTATTCTTCTGCGCTCTCTGGTAGGGGCAAGAGATGAACACGCCTCCAATATCTGTATGAGTGGCTATTCTGAAGCGGAAGCGCGACAGAATCATGCTCCGGTAGTAGGCTCCGTCATCTCCAAACTACAGGGTCCCACCGATAAGACTGTTCCCCCCTTCCTGAACCTTGCGGCACGCACGCAACATATGCCCTACAACGATCCCGGTCCCGGCTATCTGGGCTTGGGCTATGGAGCCTTGCAAACGAGTGGAAACCTCATGCAAGACATGACTCTGAAAGAGATTACACTGGATCGCCTGAGTGATCGGCACAAACTTCTCGCCAGTTTTGATCGGTTCCGCAAAGATGTCGATTCCCTTAAAGGCATCGACGAAATGAGCCAACATGCCTACAACATGCTCACTTCCAATAAAGTAGTTCGCGCCCTAGACCTCTCGAAAGAGGACACTAAAACCCGTGAACTGTATGGAAAGGGGATCGAGCAAGTGCAGGGAGACGCCTCTCCCATGTTAAACCAACAGTTCTTGATGGCGCGTCGCTTAGTGGAGGCGGGAGTCCGTATGGTCTCTGTCTCCTATGGTTTTTGGGACTGGCACGGAGGCAATTTCCAAAACCTGAAAAAGCACCTTCCTGTCTTTGATCAGGGTCTCACAGGTTTGATCACCGATCTCTATCAGCGTGGTTTAGATAAAGATGTGACCGTAATAGTCTGGGGAGAGATGGGGCGCACGCCTACAATCAATAAGGATGCGGGGCGCGATCATTGGCCCCGAGTTGTCTGCGGTCTCATGTCGGGTGGCGGGATGCGAACAGGGCAGGTCATTGGAAGCACAACCCGCGCCGCCGAAGAGCCTGCGGATCGCCCCGTGCATTTCCGCGATGTGTTCGCTACTCTCTACCATAATATGGGGATCGACATCGCGAACACACCCATTTTGGACGCTCTCAACCGCCCCAACTACCTTTTAGACGGACATGAACCCATTCCTGAAGTCCTCTAATTGGCTTTGAGGTTCTTGTGCATTTCCCCCTCCTCTCGCTCTGGGATGAGGGGGAAATATCTAGTCGAACTCTGTGAACTTAAAGCTCTTGCCCTCCACTTGCCCCGCAATATGGCTCCAAATCTCTCTGTAGGTCGGATAGACCAGACGAAAACCCAAATCTTCCCGAAGCCTACGACTACTGAGACGATAGGAGGCTCCCAAAACCTCGATAGTCACGGCTCCCACCAATGCGCGGGCTAACATGGCAGGTACACGGCGCGGAGAAGGGGATTTGAGAAGTTCTGCCACAAAGGGGATTATCTCCGCACTCTGTGCAGGCTCCTCCTCACTCGCTATCCACACTCTCCCTCTGGCATGATCTGCCTGATCCATAAGATGCACAATTGCGCGTCCCGCATCGTGGGTATGGATCAGGCTCATATAGCTCTCTCCCTGCCCGATGATCGGTAGAAGCCCCTTGCGTATGGCAGCAACACTCTGCTGAGCATGCCAAGAATCGTCGGAAAGCAACGCTCCAAAACGTAGCACCGTCGTTGGTAGCTCACTCTCCCGAACGCGCCTCTCCATATCAATCGTCGCCTGTACAAAGGCATGAGAAGAAAGAGGCGTATTCTCATCTATCCAAGCGTCTGCCTGAGACTGAGACACATACCCCACACTCTCTTGAATAAAGAGTCGCAGAGGTAGCCCTTCCGCCGCCTTCAGAAGGTTGCTGGTTCCTTCCACACGCACCCTATCGTTCATCACCCAATCGGCAGGATTCACGCGCAGCTTGAGCGGAATTACCGTCGCCAAATTCACCACGACATCGGGCGCACTCTCCTGAACAACCCGGCGCATGGTCTCCGGCTCCAAGACATCCCCCCGAACGGCTTTTGCCCCCATTTTCACAACTTGGAGCAGTTTCTCAGGCGTTCTTGCCAAGCCCAAAACGGTATGCCCTGCCTCGAGAAGTTGAGGAATTAACTCTCGCCCCAACACCCCTGTAGCACCCGCTACAAAAACCCGCCTTGGCACGATCTCCGTTTCTACCGCGTAAGATACCGATGCTTCAGGTGGAGTGGTCGCTTCAAAAGTCCGCATTCGTCTTCATTCCTTCTTTCTTCCCAATGGAGAACCCGGTCACAAATTCACTATCCGAGAGAACACACCTTGTATTTGAGGGCTATCCTGCGGTAAAATCAGAAACCTTTCACCCGTGTCCCCGCACCAAACCCGTTGGGGACACCTCTCTCATTTTGGCTCAAAAAGGAGCAATGAGACCCAAATAGGAGCCAAAACATGTTCTCTCCCTTTCAAACCGAACCCTATGTCGATTTTTCAGCCCCAGAGCCAAAAGCCAAAATGCAGGCGGCACTGGAAGCGGTATCGGCGCAACTGGGGCGCACCTATTTCCCCGTTATTGGGGGGGAGCGCGTGGAGACTGGCGACATCTCTATTAGCTACAATCCTGCCCAAAAATCTCAAGTGATCGGCTACATACACCATGCCACACCAGAACTAGCAGAGCGCACTGTCCAAGTGGCACAAGAAGCCTTCAAGACATGGGCGCGGGTTCCAGTAGAGGTTCGTGCGCGGTATCTTGTCAAGGCTGCGGCACTCCTCCGCAGACGCATATACGAGTTTTCGGCGTGGCTCGTTCTCGAATCGAGTAAAAGTTGGCTCGAAGCCTATGCCGATACCGCAGAAGCCATCGACTTTTTGGAGTTCTATGCACGAGAGGCAGTACGCTTAGGGCAACCCCACCCCACAACCCCCTTTCCTGGAGAAGAGAACGAAGTCCTCTATATTCCCATCGGAGTGGGTGTCTCTATCTCCCCATGGAATTTCCCCCTCGCCATTATGGCGGGCATGGCGGTCTCCGCAGTTGTGGTGGGCAACACTCTCATTATGAAGCCAGCGGAGCAGACTCCCGTCATCGCCGCCAAGTTTATGGAACTCTTGGAGGAGGCAAGCCTTCCCCCCGGAGTCATCAACCTCTTGCCCGGTAACGGAGAGACGGTTGGTGAGCTACTCACAGGACACTCAGACGTTCAATTTGTCTCTTTTACGGGCAGTCGGGACGTGGGGTTGCATATCTATCAAAGAATCGCCACACCGCAACCCAAACAGCGTTGGCTCAAACGCGCTATCCTTGAGATGGGAGGCAAAGATGCCATTGTAGTCGATGCCGACGCCGATTTGGATGCCGCCGCTGAGGGAGTTGTTCAAGCCGCCTTTGGGTTTCAAGGGCAGAAATGCTCTGCCTGTTCGCGCCTTATAGCCCATGCTGCCATTTACGACACTCTGTTGGAAAAAGTCGTAGAGCGTGCCAAAAGTCTCACACTCGGTGACCCTTTCGATGGAAAAAACTTCATGGGAGCCGTTATCGATGAAGATGCGTATAATAAGATAAGCCGCTACATAGAGATCGGCAAAACGGAGGGCAGGATCGTCCTAGATGGCTCTCAAGCAGATGCTTCCGAAGGCTGGTTCCTCGCACCTACAATCGTCGCAGATGTCGCTCCAAACGCAAGGATCGCACAAGAGGAGATATTCGGTCCTGTGCTTGCGGTCATTCGCGCTGAGAGTTTCGACCATGCGCTAGAGATAGCAAACGACACCGACTATGGTCTAACAGGTGCTGTCTTTAGCCAAAGCCGAGTCCACTTAGAGCGGGCAAGAAACGAGTTCATGGTAGGGAACCTCTATCTCAATCGCAAATGCACAGGGGCATTAGTCGATGTACAGCCTTTTGGAGGCTTCCGCATGAGTGGTACAGACAGCAAGGCGGGCGGTAGAGACTACCTCCACCATTTTGTATTGGCAAAATCGGTCAGTGAGCGTTGGTAACCACAGAGGGGGTGTGACCCATTTAATACCCTGAACGGGTGCAATACCTCCACCTCCCCTCGTATAGAACACAGAGCGAACTAACTCCCCTCTACCAAAGGAAGAGGGCAGGACGGATTAGGAAGAGAGACTATCATGCGTGTGCCAGTGCTTCATACCGAAATACCGGGACTACCCAAAGCCGCAAGTGGTAAAGTACGCGATATTTATGACTTGGGAGACCATCTCCTGCTCGTCGCTTCAGACCGAATCTCTGCCTTCGATGTGATTATGCCCAACGGTATTCCCGATAAAGGGCGAGTCCTGACGCAGATTTCTCATTTTTGGTTTCAAACCCTCTCCTCTGTTGCAGAATCCCATGAGGTGAGTATCGATGTAGAGGAGATCGCTCTCTCCCTACAGAGAGCGGGCGCAACCATCACCCCCGAAGTAAAGGCAATGTTGGAGGGACGCTCGATGCTGGGAGTAAAGGCGAACGCGCTCCCTATTGAGTGTGTGGTGCGGGGCTATCTTGCAGGATCCCTTTGGAAAGAGTATCTCTTAGCAGGAGGGAAAGAGCTTCCAGTGCGCTTGCATGGGTACGATTTCCCCGCAGGCTTGAGAGAGTGCGAACGGCTTCCACAGCCCATCTTTACCCCTGCCACTAAAGCCACTACGGGACATGACGAAAATATCAGCGTGGCGCAAGCCGCACGAATCCTGACTCAAGAAGGCTTTGGGGATGGAAACCTCCTCGCCAGTGAACTCGAATCAAAGAGTATCTCTCTCTACTCTGCCGCCGCAGAACGCGCTTTACAAAACGGCATTCTCATTGCCGACACCAAATTTGAGTTTGGGTTGCGAGAGGGACGCTTGATCTGGATCGACGAGGCACTCTCCCCCGACTCCTCCCGTTTTTGGGACAAGGACATCTATATACCCGGCACTTCCCAGCCCTCGTTCGACAAACAGTTTGTACGAGATTGGCTAGAAGCTTCGGGATGGGACAAAACGCCCCCTGCCCCTGAACTGCCTGCCGCTGTGGTGGAGGGAACTGCCCAACGCTACCGCGAAGCCTACCACCGCGTAGTGGGACAAGAACTTCCATGAGACCGCTCCGTGTCCGCCTCCGCGATATGCTAATGCCTGCGGAGCCTCTCGTTCCAGAAACGGTACTACAAGGCTCCCTAGAGCGTTTTGCCTGCCTACCCGCAGGGGCAAAGGTCTGTATCAAGGTTTCGGCGGCGTATCAATTGCCCTATCCGTTTTGCGTCTCACAGGGGTTTGTGGCGAAAGTGGTGGAGGAAATTCACACCGTGAACCCAGCACTCGAAATTCTGCTCACGGAAGGAGGAGTGGGAGATGCCTGCATTATGGAGATAGCAAACAAGAATGGCTTGACCACGATTCCATATGCCCGTTTTGTAGATGCAGAGGAGACTGAGCCTCTCTTTGTTCCCAATCCCCTCACGCATCCCTATCAGGCAGACGGTTTTTGGCTCCCAAAGCACTGGGTAGAAGCCGATGCCCAAATACTGCTTACCACCTGCAAACTCCGCAGTCATCACTTTCAAAGATGGTATAGTGGCGGAACCCGTAACCTAATAGGACTACTGCCTCGCGCCCATTATCGCCTCTCCGCTAGCAGGCGCAATATGCGTAGCATGGTACATAAGCAAGGCATGGACGCGATGGTAGCCGATCTCTATATGACCGCAGGACGTAACCTCTTCACCATTCTAGATGGACGCTTGCTTGCACGCCAAGACGAGCATTTCCCTCTGCGTTTTACCCGTAAAGTGGGGGCTGTTCTCCTTGCAGAAGACCCGCGAGAAGCAGACAATCAGATGATAAAGACGCTTCGCCTGCCCTTCGTCCCTCCCTATTTAGGTCTCATTTCACAAGCACTTGCCCTCCAATCGAACACGGTATAATACAAAATCCCCCTCTTTCTCAGAAACGGCAAAGGAGGCACGCCCCTCCGTGTCGAATGTTAGTATCATGCGGGGAAACCCGATTCTTAACCCCTTAAAAACCGAGGAGAACTTTCACCAATGGCAGAGGATGTCTTTTTGATATTGCATGGCTGGGGAGGCAACAAGCCTGCCCACTGGCAAGAGCATTTGGTAACAAAACTACAGGAGGCTGGCAAGCAGGTCTACTATCCCAAAATGCCAGACCCAATGGCACCGAACTTAGAGGCATGGCAGGCGCGCCTCCAAGCCGAGCTGGAGACGATTTCCCAAGAGAGCAAAGGCGCACCTCTCACCGTTCTTGCACATAGCCTTGGCTGTATCAACTGGATTCACTTCTCTGCAAGACGGGGCGAAAACGCTCCCAGAATTGCAAACAGAGTGCTTCTAGTAGCGCCTCCCTATGTCGTTCCAGAGGCTCCTCCCCTTGATGCCCCTCCCGGAGTCACAGGCTTCTTTCCCCCTCCTTTCCAACCCAATACCCTCGTAGCGAGCGCGAACGAGACGACTCTCGTCGCTTCAGACACCGACGACTACGCCACCCTTGATCAATCTACAGGCGTCGCGGCGAAACTCGATGTCCCTATCCAAGTTCTTAAAGGCGGCGGACACATTAGCCCCTACTATGGATATGGCGAATGGCCCTGGGTACTGGAATGGGCATTGCGGAGAGCAGATTTTCCACCTCAACCCAACAAATAACGAGGGAGATACTTTTGAAATTCCGGGGCTTAAAGGAGATTTTGGGATGTGCTGCGCTTCTGCTCAGCATTCCCCTCTCCGCACAGCGTGCTCCTAATCTGGCACGGACGCTTAGTACGGCAATGGGAGCAGAAGGACGCCTCCTTTGGATAGATGCAACGGCGAACTTCTGGCGCAAAAAAAAGGTCAACGGGCTTGATGAACTCCTCCCTTACACGATCACACGGGAAGGGATCACAGAGATTGTGCGTAATGCGAAGCTGGCACACATCAATACCCTTGTCGTCGATGTAAAGCCCCTTGTAGGGCAAGTTATTTTTCCAAGCCAAATCGCCCCAAGACTTCGCTCCTGGCAAGGACGCCCCGTTCCTGAGATCGATATTCTACAGGCGTTTGTGGAGGAGGGACATAAGGCAGGTCTCCGCGTTCATGCCTCCCTCAATATCCTCAGTGAAGGGCATAAATACTATAAGGTCGGGTTAGCCTACGAACGCCCCGACTGGCAGAGCATCGTCTACACGGTCAATCGGGGCTTAGTGACCCAAAACAGGGCGCGTCTCTCTTTCCGAGTCCCCAAAGAACCCGATTCTCCTGATAAACCACTCCTACTCGCCGATGATGCTCAGGCGGATGCCAGCCTTGAGCGCACAGGCTTGGATCGTCCTGACGACAACGACACCAACGGTGGTGGCGGGTCTTTTGGCAAACTCCTCTACGTCTCCATGGATGCCGATAACAAGATCGAAGGGATAGCAGATGCCGCCCTCTTGGGGGAAGAGCCTCTCGCTCCATCTGAAGATGGCAAAATGCTTCTGGTACGCGCTTCCGATGATCGGGAGTGGTGTCTTCAAAATCTCGACTTGGGGATGGCGGTGACTTTCGATATGCGAACCGAATTGATCCCTATCGCCGAGGCAAAAAGCGAAAAGATCGCTTGCTTCATCAATCCTCTACACCCAGAAGCACGCAAACATCAGATAGACCTCATCAAAGAGATTATCACAAACTATGCAGTAGACGGAATTGTACTCGATAGGTGTCGGTATAGTAATATCTATAACGACTTTAGCAATCTTACAAAACAGGCGTTTGTGAAGTGGCTTGGGAAGCCCATTGCACGTTGGCCCCAAGACATCTATACCTTCTCCCCCAAGCCCGGCAAGCGGGTCGTTCCAGGTCTCTACTATAAACAGTGGCTCGAATTTCGGGCACAAACCATACGTGATTTTGTGGCAGAGGTGGCACAGACCGTTCGTAGCAAACCCCATCTTAGCTTTGGAACCTATGTGGGGGCATGGTATCCTAGTTATTATGAGGTAGGAGTCAACTGGGGCAGTGAAAAAACGCACCTGCGGTATGCTTGGTACACAGACGACTACCCTAAAACAGGCTACGCCGAGTTTTTCGACTGGATTGCCCTCGGTAGCTATAACCCTTTTGCCCGACAAGCCGATGCCAAACGTGCCGGGAAGTACAATAGCAGTTCTGTGGAAGGTCTCACGGAACTAGGAACCTCTGCCGTTGCGAATGGAGCCTTCACTTTTGGGGGAATCTACGTTCCCGACTACAAGAATGATCCCGAAATGATGATAAATGCGTTACAAGCCGCCAGTCTTCAGGGGCAAGGTTGGATGATCTTTGATCTGACCTATATAGAAGAGTTCAATTTCTGGAATGTCATTGAGCGCACCACAAAAGCCGATGCGCCCGCTCCCGATTCTCTCCGCAATCTCCTCCCGCTCATTCGTAAGGCGATGGATATTGTGCGCTAAAGGTCTGTCACAATAAAAGGTGGTTCGCCCGCCTAAAAAACCACCGTTAGCCAGTACCATCTCAACTATTTCCGCCGAACTCCAACCACCCAAAACGGGCTGGCACATGAAAGTCGGCGGGATTTGTGAGTGTCTGTGACCATGCACTAAACTCTCCTCCGTCCGCCTTGTCAATACGATAGAGATTCATACGCCAGCGGTCGCCCTCCTTTGGGCTTGGAGCCTCCAAATCTCGAAAGGGCAAGCGAACCTCCACACTCCATACTGTCGTTCCCGCCCGGTTTTGACTAAGGGAGACCACACTCTTGAGTCCCGGCGCATCCCATCCCGTCTCCACTTCCATCCCGTTTCGCCCCAAGTGAGGGCTAAAAACACGGGCATCAAATATTGTGTTCAGGGCATTAAACTCCAGTTCAAAATAGTGGTGCAAATCACCCGTTGGACAGAGAAACGCCTCGACGGTGTCCTCGGTATAGAGCGGATCATCCCGTTTAGTGAAAGTACATTCTATAGCCGAGTCTGTGCATCGATAGCCAAGATAGAGAGCCTCCTCCGAATAACAGGCACGCACTGTCGTCGTTTGTAGGCGTCGTGGCTCTCCCGTCGCGTTCTTAAGCCGTACTGCCCGCGCTTGCCGCCAAACTAGTTTGCCTAAATTTCCATCTATTGTGAAAGGGGTTACCTTCGGGCAACGGTATGAGGGTAGTTCAATATTCTGCTTCAATTCGGTTCTCTTCCTCTCGTAGTAGTTTCTGAACCACTTCTTCAGCATAGCGATACGCCGAGATCGTGGTCTGAAATGAAGCCTCTGAATCTGTATGGTGTGCATAATAAGAAGTGGATGCCACCATGGCATGCACGTCACCCGCTAGCGTTTTCTCTTCACAGCCTTGTGGAGCCTCCAATAGCCCCAAAATCTGAAAGACGCCATCTCCTAGGCTGTCCTTAAAGCCTGTAGTGTTTCCAAAAAGAAGCAAGTGTTCCTGCGCCCGTGTCATGGCAACATAGAGAACGCGCTCCGCTTCACGTTTATCGGCTTGCTGGCGTCTACTTTGAAGGGTCTTGTAGGTCAAGTCGCCCTCTCCTCCAATCCGTGTCCCAATAGCAAGACTTTGAGGGTCACAAGTAAAAAGGCGACGCTCAGGGAACGTGATCGGGCGAGAAATATCGGCGAGTGCCACCAACGGAAACTCCAACCCTTTTGCGCCATGAATGGTAAAGAAGCGCACGACGTTCGCGGCTTCTTCTGCGGTTGGGGCGTCTCCCTCTCTCTCTGAGACTTTTTGGAGATCACGCAGGCGTAAAATGAATTCGCGAACCCCCATGACAGGCTCACTATTCGCCATTTGGAGTAACTTACGCACGTTTGCCAATCTTCTCCGTCCCCCAGAACGACAGAGAAGCCTCGCGTCGTATGACGTTTGTCGAATAAGCCGTTCTAAGAGATGCCCCACAGGCAGGCGATCTTCTTGCTTCCTTAGCTCTTCCATGACTTGGACAAAATGCCACAACTTTTGGGTCTCGCGTGGAGGCAATAGCTGTGATTCAATTAGAGCTGGCAGGGAGCGATAGAGCGATGAGGCAGACTTCTGTCTACTTTCTGAGAGCTGTACGAGGTGGTAAAGCGTATCCAAGTCTACCCCCACAAAGGGGGAGCGCAAGGCAGCCACAAGGGCAACATCATCAAGCGGGGTGTCGAGAACCGTGAGCATATTCATGACATCGCGCACTTCATGCCGTGCATAGTACCCTTTCCCTGCACTTGCCACAAAATAGGGTATTCCACGTTTCACAAAAGCACGTTCGTACACCTCTATCTGTGTTGTAGCACGTAGAAGGACGGCAATATCTCGGTATGCGAGTGGCTCCCCACAACGTGGATCGCCTTCTGCCGTGATTCGCACCTCTCCTCCTTCTACAATCTGTGCAATGCGGTTCGCCAAAGCCATTGCTTCTAGTTCGATATACTCCTTACGAGAGAGGCTGCCCGTCATAATCACCTCAATCGAGGGGAGCGACTTGGCGTTAAACATTGCCCCAGGAGTTAAGGGAACAAAAGGGGTCGTTTCTTCTCGCCAAATCTGCCCAAACACACGCCGAACCAGTTGCAAAATCTCCGGTCTAGAGCGGAAATTGACAGCAAGCGGCACATGAACGCCCTGTTTTCCTTCTCTAAATCGACGCTCAATAGTGCGGAAGAGCGCAGGCTCTGCGTTCCGAAATGCGTAGATGCTTTGCTGAACATCCCCTACCAAAAAGAGGTAGTTTCGGGTCGTCTCTTTGCGCGTGGGAAAGAAGGCTGGAACCGTATAATTTCTTTGTAAGATGTGCTCGGGAAGATGCAGCAGATCAATGAGGCGCATCTGTAGAGGATTGGTATCTTGAAATTCATCCACCAATATATGGCGGAACATCTCGCGATATCTTTGCCGAACATCTGGATTTCTCTCCAATAGCAGCACAGCTTGGCTTTGTAGGTCTTCCGTATCCAGGACGCCCAAACGATGCTTCTCCGCTTCGAACGCTCTCCAAACTTTAACCAAAAGCCCCCAAAAGCGGTGTCCGTGTATTTTTGCTTGTGCCTCATATTCCGATTCGAAACTATAGAGATGTTTTGCCTCTTCGCAAGCGATACGAACCCGTTGGCAGTATTGAAATATTTCAGATTGTATTGAGGAAGGCAGTGCATGTGGGTTTCTCAGCTTAGCAGTTTGTTTTGAAATCTCATTCAAGGAGACAATTGTCTCCTGAATTGGCGTATCCACATCAAAAAACGCATGCATTAGCCGATAGAGTTGAAGGCTATTTCCCTCCAAATTTGTTTGGAGGCGTGAGAGTGCCTGATACGCATTCTCGATCTCCGTGAGTAGCGGGGTTAGCCAATCTACAATAGTTGCCTCAGACGCTTGTGTGGTGTGGGCTAACCCAAGAAGCCAGTGGCGTTCCAGTTCATCAAGCGTTCGTCCTGCTCCTTTAAGGCGATCCAGTACGTGTTCAACTCCGATGACCAAGGAGAGCACAGGGTCCGTTGGGTCTTGTCCTTGTTCGCGTCGGTTTTGGGCAGTCGCCACGAGTTCCAGTATCTCTGTATCTTTTTCAGTATAGGCGGTAGCAAGCACACGCTCAAATATCTTCCGAAATAATCGGCGGCTTTGGGGTGAATCCAGCACTTGAAAAACGGGGTCGACTCCCGCCTCAAAGGGATTCTCTTGGAGAAGGCGGGAGCAAAACCCATGAATGGTACTGATATAGGCTGTTTCCAGTTGGCGTCTCTCTTCAAGCAGTGCTCGTGTATTTAATTCTGAGACAATGCGTTGCTTCATCTCCTTGGTTGCTTTTTCCGTAAAAGTGATCACGAGAATATTGTCGACGCCTGCCCGTTGTGCTTGCGGAAGTACCTCCGCTTTGGTGTCAACGATAAGGCGAACAAAGCGTTCTACGAGAACGCCTGTCTTTCCAGAGCCAGCACCGGCAGCTACACAAACATCGTTTCCATTGTTCTGGATAGCCTCAATTTGATATGGGGTGTAATTACGGGGCAAAGGTCATTCCTTTTGAGATTAGTGCTTACAGTAGTTCGACAAATGGCTAGGCTATTCCTGTTTTAGTGGGAATTGTACAAACCGTTGTGCTATACTGAACATTAGGGAGGGAAGCAATGGGTACAATTTACGCGATAGTGAACCAGAAGGGTGGGGTTGGCAAGACGACTACTGCTGTAAATGTCGCGGTCTTCATGGGTATATTGGGCGCAAAGGTGCTATTGATAGACCTCGATCCACAAGGAAATGCAACGAGTGGACTAGGTATTGATAGATCAAAGCTTGAATCATCCATATATGACGTGCTTATCGAAGGCAAGTCTGTGTTAGAGGTGGTTTTAGAGACGCCCTTACAGGGTTTATCGCTACTTCCAGCAACACTTGACCTAGCCGGAGCCGAGTTACAGCTGATGTCGATGCTTTCACGTGAAACATTACTCAAGCATGCACTTGCCCAGGTACGTGATTCATACGACGTGATACTGATAGATGCACCACCTTCCTTAGGGTTACTAACCCTCAATGCCCTTGTCGCCTCGGATGCCCTCATCATTCCAGTGCAAACAGAGTACTATGCCTTAGAAGGTATCAGTCAACTTTTGAAAACCGTGGAGCTAGTCAAACGGCAACTCAACCCTGATCTTGAGATTGGTCGCGTGATACTGACGCTCTACGATGAGCGGACACGGCTTGCACGACAGGTCGTGGAGGAAGTCAAAACCTATTTTGGTGAGCTGGTATCCCCTACAATCGTGCCTCGCAATGTACGACTTTCGGAGGCTCCAAGCCATGGATTGCCCATTGCACTCTATGATCCACGTTCACGCGGTGCTCATGCCTATAAATCTATTGCAAAGGAGATACTGAAACATGGAAAAGCGCGGACTCGGTAGGGGGCTTTCTGCTCTGATACCAGACCCCCCTGAACTCGATACAACTTCGATACAGGAGATACCTGTCTCCCAAATCGCGCAAAATCCCTATCAGCCCCGTACCCTCTTTGATCCCTTAAAGATGGAAGACCTTATCGCCTCTGTCAAGGAGCACGGTATTCTTCAACCTATTTTGGTCAAGAAAATTGGCATAGAACGCTTTGAGCTTGTCGCAGGGGAGCGACGTTATCGCGCGGCGCAAGCAGCAGGTTTATCGCGGATACCGGCACTTGTACGGCATGTTACTCCGCAAATGCAACTTGAGATAGCAATTGTCGAAAATTTACAACGAGAAGACATCGGTGCGTTGGAATCGGCACGCGCATACCGACGCCTGATGGACGAATTCAGTATGACGCAAGAGCGCGTAGCTCAGCGTGTTGGGAAAAGCCGTTCCGCCGTTGCCAACACCCTTCGGCTATTAAACTTGCCAGAGGTCGTCCAACATAGCTTGGAGCGAAATGAGATATCAGAAGGACATGCCCGTGCTTTAATGACGATCACTCAAGCCGATGAATTGGTGAGGGCTTGGGAACGAGTCGTTAAGCTAAAAATGTCGGTAAGAGACACGGAGCGGTTGTCTAGGCAGAATAAAGAGGTGCAAATTGCACTCGATTCGTCACTCGCACTTTCAGGAACAGGAGAAAGCGTGGTGCGAACGGAAACGCGTGCTCCCCGTGACCCAAATGTAGCGGCGGTCTCCGAACAGTTACAACAATATCTGGGCACAAAAGTTACGCTCAGGCAGTTTGGGTCTGGCTCTGGGCGCATTGAGATCGATTTTTATTCTGAAGAAGAGCTTGAGCGGATCGTGGAGATATTGATGCGCCCTTAAATTGTTTCACATGAAACATCCGCCAACACAGGTAGGTGGTCAGAGGCAAGGCTCTTTACAACGCTGAATTCTGTCATTTGCCAGTCCTTCGAGCAAAACAGGTAATCGATACGGCTTGTAGGGTGATCCGCAGGGTAAGTGGGCTCCTTCAAGGCGATACCCGCATCCCTAAACCCACAACCTTCGCGCAAAATAGTAACCTCTTCAGAATCCATGGCGGCATTCAAATCGCCACAAAACAGCACCGGCAACGTCTTTGTCGTCACAATGTCGACACAAAAATGAGCCTGCCTAATTCGCTCCTCAACATCTAACCCCCAATGCGTACAAAAGAGGTGGAAAGGGACTTCTTCCACCTCTCGTCCAGAGAACTCCAATTCCAGCAACCCCCTCTGCTCCTTACGGCTTGGCAGCAAATGACGGTGTACCTGTGCAGGTTGCCGTCGCGAAGCAATTCCAATACCATATCCGCCAAACCCCAAGTTGAGGAGTTGATGAAAGGTAAAGGGGTAGCCTAGAAGCTTGGCAAGCCGGCGTGGTTGATCTTCTATGCCACTCCACGGTAGCCGCTTGTGAACCTCCTGAAAACACACCATATCAGGCGAAAGACTCTGAATGGTTTCGACGATTCGCTCTGTAGAGCGCACACCGTCCATGCCGAGGCTTCCTCTTGTGTTGTACGATACTAGACGTATTTCCACACCTCTTTGACGGTTATAGATCAGAAAGAAAATCGAAAATCTTATCGTTACAGCCCGGTAGCCCCTCATGCCCAAAGTCGGGATATAGCAGGTAGCTCTTGGGTGACGTGATTTTATTGTAGGCTGCAAACTGAGTTGATGGCGGGCAAATAGTATCCATCAAACCCACTGGCATCAAAACCTCAGCACGAATACGAGAAGCAAGATGCTGATTATCGATGTATCCTAACCGCGTGAAAATCTCCTCTTCTCGTTGGTGCAATGGGTCAAACATTCGAAAGAAAGTGCGTAGTTCCTCGTAAGCTCCTACCGCCAAATCCATCTCCCAAACCCTTAGGTAGTCGCAAAGGAATGGAAATACAGGTGCCGCCTTCTTGATACGGGGCTCTAGTGCCGCACAAGCCAACGTCAAGCCTCCTCCCTGCGAGCCTCCTGTCGCCCCAACGCGAGTCGCATCTACCTCCTTAAAACCCATCACAATCCGAGCCAGTTGTGCACAGTCCAGGTAGATTGAACGGTAAAGCAATTTCTCTGGCGCATCGTCCAGTCCACGAACGATATGCCCACGGTGTGTGTTGCCTCGAACGCCTCCCACATCCTCTGAAAGCCCTCCTTGCCCTCTACAATCCAGCGCAGCAATCGAGTAGCCTTGAGAGACATAACTCAGCTTATCCTGCCAATCCCCACTATTGCCCGAATAGCCGTGAAACTGTACAACTGCCGGGTGCGGCTCTGAAGAATGACGTGGGCGCAGGTATTTGGCGTGAACGCGTGCCCCTCCCACACCCGTAAAATAGAGGTGAAAACACTCCGCAAAGGACGATTTCAATGGATAGGGGACAAGCTCAACTTGTGGGTCAATTGCGTGCATTTCTGCAAGCGCAGCATCCCAATAAGCGTCAAAATCGGTAGGGCGTGGGTTCCTCCCTGTGACCTTCTGTAACTGCTCCAAAGGCATGTCGATAAGTGGCATAGTGAATGTCTCCTCGCACGAATAGTATTTCACCGCTCTATTCCTCCTCTCTCCCTCTATCTCCTTCTCCCTGCACATAAATTCCTTAGCCTATCAAATTTATTTTGCCTAGACTAAAAAAAAATACATGCTCTTATTGACTTTTCAAAATACCTCGTCTATACTTTAGTTTGTATGTACTCTCTGCACACTAAGGAACAACACAATGCAAAGAGGTGTTTATAAGCCCGTAGTAGGCTTCACTCTCATTGAGCTTCTCGTCGTCATCGCGATAATCGCGATCCTAGCAGCGATTCTGTTTCCTGTCTTTGCACAGGCACGAGAAAAGGCTCGTCAAACCGCCTGCCTCAGCAACACGCGTCAAATGGGGTTAGCAGTTTCGATGTATGTACAGGATAACGATTACTATCCCATGCACTCCTCTCCTTCTGCTCAACGTCCGCGCACGCGCTGGCCCGACTATCTGTATCCCTACATCAAAAACGAATCGCTTTTTCTCTGCCCTTCTTCTACTGTCGCACTAAGACACGCCTTTGCTCATAATGCACGCCTCCTGCATGGTGGCTATGGTTATAACTACCAGTATCTTGGGAATAGCCGTTTTCCTTTTGCAGCCCCTGATGCCCTTGTAGCTGCTCCTGCCCAAACGGTTGCTCTTGCTGACACAGCGGGCGTCTTACAGGACAGCGGGCAGACGATTGTGGGGCAGTATATTGTAGACCCGCCTCTCTCTAGCACACAGGGAAGTAGACCCACGATGCCCGGCGCAGGTTTTTACGGGATTGGTACTGAATGTGGAGGTGGTATCGCAGGCTTGGGAGTATGGGGATGTCGGAGCGTTCCTGTCGAGCGTCATACAGGGACGGTCAATGTCACCTTTTGCGATGGGCACTCCAAAGCAATGCGCCTCACACAGATGGACGATTTTGACCGCGATGGTCGCTTAGACAACGGTTGGTGGAATGGTCAAGCGGACCCCACTCTACGCTAAGTTTTAAACACATTAAGGAGGTATCAGAGATGCGCCAACATAAACAGGCACAAAGTGAGCGTGCCTTCACCTTGATCGAACTTCTCGTCGTTATCGCGATAATCGCGATCCTAGCAGCGATACTGTTTCCTGTCTTTGCACAGGCACGAGAAAAGGCTCGTCAAACCGCCTGCCTCAGCAACTTACGCCAAATTGGAACCGCTACCCTGATGTATGCCCAAGACTACGACGATCACGTTGTTGGAACAGAATTAGGAGAAGGCGATTCTGAGTACTTTTGGGGTGAAATGCTCTCCCCTTATCTCAAGAATACGCAAATACTCTCCTGCCCCTCCTCCAAAAACCCCTTTAGAATCTCGCCACCCACACCCCAATTTCCGCAAGGAGTTGGTGCTGAATGGTCCTACAACTATGCCATCAACGACATAAAAGATACCAATTTCGGTGGTATAGGAGCTGCCTTCGCGCCTATGAGCCGACTCTCACACCCTGCCGAGACAATCCTGATTTTGGATGCTTGGGCACTGGCGACACACGAAGAGGCGGAGCAAATGGGCGAAGAACGCCACGAAATCCAATGGGTTTGGGGGCAACGAGATGCGATTCATAATGCCGTAGATGATGGCAACCCTCTCCATGCAGAGGGCTTCAGTTCTGTTCTTTGCGATGGTCATTCCAAATGGCACAAGCGTAGCCGCCAGGGCAACACCTTCCAAGGGGGAACCCAAGATTGGGAGTGGCTCGCCACAAAACCTTAGACATTCCCCTCATCAATGAGGCAGCACGAGGTACAATAATACCCATGATAGTGCTGTCTCATTTTCAAATAAAACCGCTCTTTCAAGCCCATAAGCAGGGTGAAGAACGCTTCAGCCTCTCTCTTGACCTCAATAGAAGCCAATCTGAGGTACTTCTTGATGTGGAGGGCGTCACTTTCCCCGATGGGCAACGCCTCGCATGGGCGCAATTTCAAGAGATACTGGATCACGAACACGCCTGCTTTGTACTCGAAGCCCAAGAGCTAGAGCGCGTTCATTTTTTTTCACCGCGCTTTCAGCGAGTCTACACCCTCTGCCCCACAGAACGCGCTCCCACTATGCTCCTTGCCAGCTTTCCTATGCACCGCATCAAGGGAATTGACCCCTCCGAAGACACCCGTCGTAAGATTCGTGCTCTTGCCCCTGTACAAGGCACTGTCTTAGACACAACAATGGGGCTAGGATATACTGCCATTGAGGCGGCGCGAACGGCATCCCGTGTCACAACCCTAGAGCTTGACCCTATCGTATTAGAAGTAGCACGGCGTAACCCCTGGTCACAAGAACTCTTTACAAATCCGCGCATAGAGCGTAGAATAGGAAGTGCGGTAGATATACTGCCAGAGTTACCCGATAAAGCCTTTCACTGTATCCTACACGATCCGCCTACCATTCGGATCGCAGGGGAACTCTATTCTTCAGCGTTCTATCGTGAACTACATCGTATTCTCAAGCGGGGAGGACGTCTGTTCCACTACGTAGGCGATCTGGAGAGTGCCTCCGTTCAGAGCGTTGTCAAAGGCGTTGTTCGGCGCCTGCAAGATGTCGGCTTTCAACGTGTGGTGCGTGTTCCAGAGGCGTTCGGCGTTGTAGCCTACCTTTAAGCCCCCCTTCCTGCCTTCCCCTTCCTCAAATAGAGAAGGAGTCAAAGCCATGAAAGAGAGTTTTTCCATCATTCCAGCGGGTTCGGGTCCCTTGTGGGTTTTCCTCACTTCGCTTGGAATCACGCTAATTGTGAGTGGTATTCTGGGGAGTTTTGTCCTCGCCGCACGCAACACACGCTTTGTGGTGAGTGAGCAAGGGCTAGAGATCGCCGGGGGAATGTATGGACGCAATATCCCCAAAGAGCACCTAGAGGTCTCCCGCGCTATGCCACTTGATCTCTCCCAGGACACCGCCTACAAACTTGGCGCAAGAACAAATGGGGGAGGTATGCCCGGTTTTCAATCGGGTTGGTTCCGCCTTCGCAACGGAGAGAAATGCCTCGCCTTTGTCACCAATCCCAAAAGTGTGGTCTACGTCCCCACCTCAGAGGGCTATGTGGTGATGATGAGCGTCGCAAACCCTATTGCAATGGTGCAATCTCTCCAAAAACTTGCCGCAAAGTAGCCTTCACATGGAACCCTCCTCCTATTCAGAAGAGCCCATATTTCCAGACCTCTCCTTTGCTATGAGTCTTCTCAACAGCACAGGAGAGGCAATCGCCGTCTTGAACGAGCAGGGAACGATTCTGTACTGCAATAGGGCATGGTGGAGTCCAGATTTCGATCCAGATAAAACGCCTCCCCTCCAAACAGGGCAGATAGGGCAGAACTACATAGAGAGATGTAATAGGGCACGAAACGACAACCCCGCTCTTGTGGAATCGTTGATCACGACCCTATTACGAGTGCTCTCAGGCTCTACAGCCTTCTGTGAAGGGGAGTACCCCTATCACGATAGGGGTAATGAACGATGGATGCGTGTTAGCGTCTCTCCTATGCAGTGGGAAGAGAGAGCCTTCGCCGTCATTCGCCATAGCGAAGTTACCTATTTTGTACAGAACCAGCGCACGCATTGGGCAGAAGAGACACGGATTCAAGCACGACAACGCCAGATTGAAGAGATGTTGGCGTATGATAAACTGTGTCTGGCGGAGCTAAGCAGCGCGACCGCACGCCTCTACGGCAAAATGTCACTGCGCGAATCAAACCCCGATGTCTTTAATAGCCTTCATCAACACTTCTCTACAGAACTCCTCAGCCTCGCAGATGCACAGGAGTCTCTTTTTCCAGAGGACGGATTCCCAGAGCGGATACGCTCCTTAGGAGACCAACTAGGCTTTCTGCGTGTGGGACCGCGTGATGTGGTGGCACTCCACACAGAAGCACTCAAAAAAGCGATGGCGGATGCCACTCCCGAACGGACAGAGCAACTGATAGAGATGGGGCGTTTTATGCTCCTCGAACTCCTCGGACACCTGGTCACCCACTACCGCAAATACTCATGGATCACGTTCCGCCCCGAAGACGCACCCCTCTCCGAAATGCGGATAGGGGACGATATGTATGGATAGAGACCCTTTCAAGGTGCAAACATCAAAAATGTTCCTGCAAAGCCCACTATCTCAACCCAAAAAGAAGGAATCTTGACGCGTCTAAACAGATATACTATAATAGAACGCATTCCCCTTTAACCATAGATTCCAAAGGTTGAAAAGCGCACGTAATATGAGACGAGGAGATACCGAGTGGCAACGGATGATATAGGACTACTACGTCAACAGATAGAACAACTCCAAAAGGAACTCGCCGACACACAGCAAAGAAATTCCGATCTTGAGCAGAAGGCAAAATCCTCTCAATCGGATATGGCAGAGTTGCCTGTCGCTATTAGCGAGTTTGAAGACACTTTGCGCCGCCTTGTGCAACGAACCGCAATGATCGTGCAAGCAGAGAAATGTGTGGTGCTTGTACGTGAACGGGATACAGGGAACCTCATAGCACGCATGCCTGCGTTTGGCATGAGTGAAGAGGAAGTGAAGGCATATCATGTCAGTATTGAGGATGGAGGCTCACAGGATGTCTTTCAAAGCGCAGAGCCCTCTATCTTCCAGACTGCGTCGAATATTGCCGAGCTTTCCCATATTGGTGCGAGAAACGGTATCTCGGTTCCGCTCCTAGTAGAGAAGCGTGACGATGATAACCTCGTTGTGGAACGCGTGACTGTTGGAGTGCTAAACTGCTTCAATAAGCGTTATGGCAGTGAGTTTATCGAAGAAGATGTGCGCCTCCTAGAGCGTCTATCACGTAGTGCCGCCGCTGTCATTGCGAATGCACAGATGTTCCAAGAGGTCATTGCCGAGAACGAAAAACTGGTTCAGACCCTAGAGAGCCTCACCGCAGGACTTATCCTCATCAACCAAAAGGGTCGCATTGGGCAGATGAATGCCCATGCGCGTTCTATGTTCGAGATAAGCGCGGACTATGATCCCATTAGTAAGCCCTATAAAGAGGTCATAGAACACGAGTCATGCCTCCAAATACTAGAGCGAATGCTCTACGATATTCAGTTCCCTTCTCCTAATAACCTCGATGCGGATCAAGAGCCTCGCAAAGCAGATGAGATCAACCTCATCTCCGAAGAAGGTGTAGAATTCATCTATCAGATGCACGCTGCCAGCGTGCGAGATGATGCCAATAACCTTTATGGAACTGTAATCATCTTCAATGACGTGACAGAGCTAAGGAACCTTGAGCAGATGAAGACGAATTTTGTCTCCATTGTTGCCCATGAGCTCCGCACCCCGCTCACCCCAATGAAGGGCTTTGTCCGCACTCTCCTCGATGATGTCAACGAAGAGTGGTACCTTCGTGAAGATAGGCGCGAGTTCTATACTATTATCGAAGAGAATATCGACCGCCTCAGCCGCCTCATCGATGACCTCCTCAACATCTCACGTATTGAGCGCATGGGAGCCAAAGGGCTTGAGATGAAGTGGGAGCAGGTAGACCTGCGCGAAATCGCCGAATCCGTTGCCACCATGCAACGTGGACGCACAGACCGCCACACACTCGTCGTCGATTTCGATCCCACACATATCGAGATCGATACAGACCGAGATATGATTCAGAACGTCATGCACAACATCATATCCAATGCTATCAAGTACACACCCGGGGGCGGAGAGATTCGCATTATTGGGCGCAAAGAGCCTCTAACCGAAGAGCGTGCGTCAAGCGTCGTCATCGGGGTAAAAGACCATGGTATGGGTCTGACGGAAGCGGCTCTCAAACAGGTGGGAAAGAAGTTCTTCCGAGGTGATAAACGCCCTAAAGCCTCCGGTACTGGCATTGGGCTTTGGCTCGTCAATAACATCATTTTGGCACATAAGGGAGAGATGTGGGCAGAAAGCCCAGGCATCGACAAAGGGACAACCTTCTGGGTACGCCTTCCCATCGAGCATCTAGTAGAAGATGATGATGATGGCTCGGTCAGCATCCCGAACAACTAACTCTCTCAAAACCACCCCCTCGACCAATTCCCTCCTTCGCAGACACCTCCTCCTTAGGGATGGTGTCTCGAAGTGAGGTTCATCCAATCCTGAAAGAAGCACTATGCCCGTCTCCTTTGAGGCGATACGTGTCGCTATAGAGCGAGAACCAGACGCGGAAGGTCTGCCTCTGCCCTCCTATGCCACGGGAGGGGCAGCGGGACTTGATCTCTGTGCTGCAATACCGATCCATTCCCCAAGGACACTCCTACCGGGCGAACGCGCCCTTATCACAACAGGACTACGCATCGCGCTTCCAGAAGGCTATGAAGCGCAGATACGTCCTCGGAGTGGACTTGCCATCAAACACGGCATAGGGCTTGTAAACTCGCCCGGAACCGTCGATAGCGACTATCGTGGGGTGGTACAGGTCATTTTGATTAATTGGGGACAAGAACCCTTCACCATTCGACGCGGAGATCGCATCGCGCAGATGGTAATAGCACCTGTTACACGCGTTTCTCTTGTTGAGACCAACTCCCTCGATACCACGACGCGCGGTGAGGGCGGCTTTGGAAGCACAGGGGTGCAAACCTAGAGAAGGAGATAGCATGGAACTGCGAGTCGCAGGGGCACAACTCCCTGTAACAAATGATGTGGCTACCAACCTACAAGCGATAGTCCGTGCCATAGACTTCGCTGCCGCCGAACACGCGGAGATTCTCCTCACTCCAGAAGGCTCCCTTAGTGGTTATACTCCTCATTTCGACACAGAGGAGGTCACAAACGCATTAGAACAAGTGCTTGAAAAAGCAAAATCGGCAAAGGTGGGACTCGCACTAGGAACCTGCTTTGTGGAGCCAAAAGACGGACTTTGCTATAACCAAATACGATTCTACTCTCCAAAGGGCGTCTATCTCGGCTTCCATAGTAAGACTCTCACCTGTGGAACTATGACGGAACCCTCTTTCGGAGAGATAAATGACTATACAGTTCAACCCCTACAGACCTATACCTTCCAGAAAATACCGGTAGGGGGGCTTATCTGCAACGATCTTTGGGCGAACCCGTCCTGTACACCCAAGCCCGACCCACATCTGACCCACCAACTTGCAGAGAGGGGAGTGCGTGTCCTCTTCCATGCCGTCAATGGAGGCAGAGACGGAAGTTCTCTCTCCGCCGTTCACTGGCACTTTCACGAATCGAACCTACGCCTACGCACACGTGCCAGTAAACTCTGGACGGTGACAGTTGATAACTGCTTGCCCTTAGACCTTCCCTGTTCTGCTCCCAGTGGAGTCTTGAATCCAGAAGGGGAGTGGGTCGTACAGGCACCTCCCATAGGAGAGCAGTTTTTCGCACACACGCTAGAAATCTCTCTGGAAACGGGGTAAATTGGCGATGATTTGTACCCATTGCGTCTCTATTCTGCCCGAAGACAGCCAGTTTTGCCCACACTGCGGTCGCCCCACTCCGTTGGCTCCCGAACCGGCGTCGCCCACTTCTGCCGTCCCCAAGATGCCTCTTACGGACGCAGTCTCTTCGGTTCAACAAGACCGACAACTCTCCCAAGCCAACGCTTACCGCCTCAAAAAGGACTGGGAGAAGGCGACAGACACCTGCATTCAGGTTCTCAAAGCCGATCCTGCCAATGCAACGGCACACTCTTTGCTAGGAGACATCTATCGTGAGCAGGGCAAAACCGAGGACGCGCTACGCTGGTATCAGATGGCAGTCGAGCTAAAACCAACCCCTGCCGACAAGAAAAAACTGGCTGATCTCGAAAAAGAGTTCGCCCTAAAGAGTAATGCCCCCTCCACTAAAATACTACGTGGCGGAATCACTATGCCCGTAAATGCCGATGGAACTCTTGTGACGGGCACAACACGCCTTGCGGGAGGCGTCTCCCCACAAAATTGGCTACGATGGGTGACCGCAATCTGTATCGCTTTCTTAGGGATAACACTGATAGGATTGGCGGCGTTTCGCATGGGACAACGCACCTCTGGAACCACCATTGTGCCACAATCTCAACCTGCCGCCTCCGGCATCCCTTCCAACAGCGTTCTGCCTCCCACAAAGCCGATCTTTGGAACCAATACACCCTCCGTTGCTCCTCCTGCCTCTACCCCTCCAACCAATGAGGGGGGAACAGGCTTTCCTGCGGATCGCCCCGGCGCAGGAACTCCCAACAAACCACCCACCCAACAGCCCAACTCCACATCGGGAATTGCTCCTCCCAACGGCGATCCTAACGGGCTAGCCACCGCCAAGATCAACTCTGTTGCCCCCGCGCCTCCCCCCACACAACCCCGTTTGGCAACAAGCGAGGAGGAGGAGGGAGGAAACGATAAGACCACGCTACCAGGCAACATGTGGATAGCGGGAATAGAGAAGGGCAAAACAGAACAGCAGGCGCAAATGGAGATTGGAACCCCCTTCGCTGCCATCTCCGAGATGAACGCCGATCAACGCCGTCAACTTGTGCGTAATCTTCTGCGGGCTGGAAAGCGTGCCTTCAACGTTTTTCCGGCTCTCCAAGCCTTAGAACTCTATGCTACAAACGATAGCCGTGCGCATCCTGAAAGCCGCCAGACTCTCCTTACTGCACAACTAGAGCGAGACAAACTCAGCGCGGTCGATATTGGCAACGCAACCGAAGAACAACTCACACAAGCCCTAACGGTGTACCAATGGGCAGGTGCTAAGCCGGACCCCAAACCAAACTCCACTCCCGCCAAACCCGTCTCTCCACCAAAACCAGAACCCAGTATCGTCATTGAGCTGAATACGCCGAAGAAGCAATAGACGCTCCATCCTCTTCTCATGCCCTCTGCACCCCCTCAAACACTTCTCACCGCCCTGCATCAAGAGCATCGCCTCGTTATTGGGATCACTCCCGAAGAAGAGCTACGCACTCTTTCCGACTCACGTGCTTTACTCTGTCCCGAATGCAAGCAAGGGGTTATCTATCGGGCAGGGCAGGTGCGCGCGCCCCACTTCGCGCATCGTACCGGCTCCGAATGCGTCATCCCTTCCTCAGAGCCGGAGACGGAAGAGCATCGCAACGGCAAAATATTGTTGGCGCAATGGCTTCATGCCTCACTGCCCGATACCGATATTTTCCTGGAATACCCCCTTGTAGAGACCGGGCAACGCGCAGATGTCCTGATCAAAACAAAGCGCGAGCGCATTGCCCTCGAATACCAATGCGCCAACCTCAGCCAAAGGGAGTGGCAGAGACGCCATAGGCTCTATCGCAACGCAGGATACCGTGACCTGTGGATATTAGGAGGCTCCCGCCTCCTCTACGAACCCCAACAAGAGGGAGGCATACTACTGCGTGGACGAGAATTGGAGCGCACCCTCTTCCTGGAAGGCGCACCCATCCTTTTCTTCGATTCAACAGGAGAACTCTTGCAGGCAGAAACATTGGCGCGGTTTCGCCCCGATAAAACTGCACAACCCAATCATCTTACGGGTCGTCTCTCTGCACGCCCCCTTATAGAACTAAAATTCCCGTGGAACCTGCTGGATTGGGAAACGCCCGATCCCCCCTCTCCACTCGCCATGCTCTCTCCCCAACCCACCCAACTCTCTCCCCAACCCACCCAACTCTCGCCCCCCTCACTCAACGCATTGCCAACAGCAGATAGATGGGTATGGCAGTGGATTTTGCACCGTTTCCATGTCCTTCCAGAGAACGTCGCCGAGCTATTTGGAATCGAGTTTCGAGGACAAGAGGCGTTCCGTTGCTCTCCGGTGGCATGGCAAGCCGCTCTCTACTATCGCTTCGTGCATCATCGTGTGGGAGCGCGTTGGTGGCTCAATGAGGTGGAACAGTGGGCACGTGCCTATCTCCCTCTCCAGACTCCGCTGGACATGCGCAAACTAAGAAAAGTGCTGATGGAGTATCAGGGCATACTCGCTGCGGCGGGACTGCTCTCGCTACCAAAAGGCTACTCCCAAAACAGTGCAGAGGTCGTTGCAGACCTACAAACACTCCCCAACCCGCCTGAACGAGAAGAGGTTCTTCGAATTGCCCGCTATCGAAAAATCAAAGACCAAAATTGAGATTCTTCAGCATTCTCAAATGTTTGAGGCAAAATTGAAAGATTCTTCATGAATTGAGTGAAACGTCTTACCTTTTTGTTCGTCAGTAGAATAGTATGCAAAATACCGCTCAAATATAAGCAGAAATGTTTGAGTAGACATAGGACTGGGAGACACGACACAATGCAAGGAACACGCTACACCTCCTTCATCACTACAACTTTGCTTCTTTCTGGTGCTATTTGCGTGTATCGCTATTCACCATGGCAAGGCACACCTGTAAGAGCGGGAGCAAAACACCAGATAACCACAGACCCAGGCTACTATTAGTTCATTCGTCTAAAGATTGGTATTTTAAGAGGGGGTAGAGTTTTCTGAGTTTGACTCTCGCCTCTTCCTTAGCGAAGCGCCATTTGACGGTGTGGGGAGTGGAGTTCCGCTCTCTC
>CAMCUQ010000029.1 GCA_945878775.1 Chthonomonas calidirosea | reverse complement strand
AAAGCCCTGCTCCGCGTAGCGTATGGCGGGTTGTAGGAGTTCGGCAAAGGGGAGGCTGCCCCACTCCGAATGGAACCGAAACCATGCGCTGACTAATCCAGGAACGGCGGCGGCGGTCAAGCCCCGTATCGGAATACCCTCAGGGAAGCGATCTGGAGTTGCCTGTTTGGGAGCCGCGCCAGAGGCATTGAGGGCGGTAGTGGAGGCTGTCTTTGCGTCATACACGATGATGAAGGCGTCTCCCCCAAGGTGGCTGTTGTACGGCTCTGTGACGCAGAGAACCGCAGAGGTGGCTATGGCTGCATCGGCAAAGTTTCCTCCCCGTTGTAACACTTCCAAACCTGCGGAGACAGCAAGCGGTTGGGAGGCTGCTACGACCCCGTTTTGCGCGACAACGACTCCCCGATGTTGCTTGGCATAGATCACGTTCATGGTTCCTCTCACAAAAAAGTAGTATAGACTGTAACTACACAGGTTTACCTCATAGAGAACAAAATAATCGACTTGTAGGCAAGTCCTTCTCCCGAATCGGGAGAGGGATGCCCGATGAGGGCAGGGTGAGGGCTGAGTAGTTACGATAGACTTTGATACTTTCCCGCCTGAAGGTGAAGATTCCTGCCTATAGAAGAGTGCTATCTTGGTATGATGGGAAGGATTTTTGCCAAGTAAAGCCCAATAGTAATGACATACACTAGATCGGCGAGAAGAGAGTATGCAACCAAAGACAATATTGCGTGTGGCAAGACCCACCAACAACCTGAAGCGTGTCGCCAAAATGTATGTAGAGGGTTTGGGTTTTGAGGTGCTGGCAGACTTTTGGGATCATGCGGGGTTCAGTGGAATCATCTTAGGACACCCACACCAGACCTATCATCTGGAATTTACTTCACAGCGTGGTCACGTTGTCGGTAAGGCTCCGACCAAAGATCACCTGCTCGTCTTCTATATTCCGGAGGCAGAGGCTTGGGAGGCAACCTGTGCCGCTATGTTGAAGGCAGAATTTGCACCAGTTCCCTCCTATAACCCGTACTGGGATGGGGCAGGGCAGACCTTTGAGGACTGTGACGGCTATCGGGTGGTACTACAAAATCGGGATTGGACACTATAGGAGAGGGGCTTTCCCTCAAATGGAGGTGCGCGATGTGGAGATTGGATGCAAAAAAGCCGGTTCATCTTTGTGATGGCATGACACGACGTGATTTTCTGCACGCGGGCGCGTTGCCGCTCTTGGGGCTTGGGCTTCCAGAGCTGTTTGAGTTGCAGGCACAGGGAGCGGTTCGCAAAGACAAAGATGTAAACTGTATCATGCTCTTTTTGCTTGGTGCGCCCAGTCAACTCGATACATGGGATATGAAGCCAGAGGCTCCCGCAGAGATTCGGGGACCCTTCAAACCCATCAAGACCAACGTGCCGGGGATGCAGATTTCTGAGATATTTCCCCGCATGGCGAAGCACGCCGATAAGTTTTCAATTATCCGATCTGTGTACCATACTGCCGCCGCCGTCCACGATACCGGACACCAAATGATGCAGACGGGCAGACTCTTTACGGGCGGTTTAGAGCATCCCCACATCGGAAGCGTGTTGCAGTATGTAAAAGGTGCGCGGGGAGATGTTCCTGCCCATGTTCTGCTTCCGCGCCCTATGGGTCCAACGGGAGGAAACCTTCCTCACGGTCAGACAGCGGGTTATTTGGGCAAAGCATACGATCCTTTTGTGCTGAATGCCGATCCCTCGGCAAAGGATTTCAAGGTTCCAGACCTCCTACCTCCCGCCTATATCTCCGCCATTCGTGAGGAGAGGCGTCGGAAGCTAAGAGATGCTGTTGATGGCGCACTCTCCTCTTTTGAGGCAAGCCCAGACGCCCGCCTGTTGGATGCCAACTTCCAAAAAGCGTACTCTCTCATGTCCTCTGCGAAGGCGCGTGAGGCGTTTGACCTCACCAAAGAGAGCGACGCCACACGCCAAAAGTACGGCATGAACAAGTTTGGTCAGTCCTGTCTTTTGGCGCGCCGGCTGGTGGAGCGTGGCGTCCGCTTCGTGACCATCAATATGTTTGAAACGGTGTTCAATGAGATCACATGGGATATTCATGGCTCTGCGCCGTTCACGCCCATCGACGCCTATCGGACGCTCTGTGGTCCCTGGTTTGATAACGGCTATAGTTCACTTATTGAGGAGCTATCGGAGCGGGGACTTTACGATAACACGATAGTCACGGCGACTGGTGAGTTTGGACGTACCCCAAAGATCAATCCGGCTGGCGGGCGTGATCACTGGCCCCAATGCTGGAGTATGGTCTTAGGCGGAGGCGGAATCAAGGGCGGCGGGATAGTGGGAGCCTCTGATGAGATCGGGGGGTATCCGATAGATCGCCCCACGACTCCCGCCGATGTCGCCGCAACGCTCTATAGCGCTCTTGGCATTCCCCTAACGCATGAACTTCCTGCACCGGGAAACCGTCCCGTGCCTGTGGTGGATTATGCGGCACGCCCCGTTCGCGAACTGTTATAGGTCGCAGGCGTGGCAATATCGACGTGTGATTTTTTGGTCATTGGTGGGGGCGTCGTTGGAATCTGCACCGCCTCAGAACTACGCCGTCGTTATCCAGACTGTCGGGTGCTTCTGCTTGAAAAGGAGTCAGATACGGGGCTTCATGCCAGTGGACGCAACAGCGGGGTACTCCACGCGGGTTTCTACTACACGGCAGACAGCCTGAAGGCGCGATTCTGTCGGGAGGGGAACGAAGAGCTTACAGAGTGGTGTCTCGTTCATGGACTCTCTATTTACCAGTGCGGAAAGCTCGTCGTCGCGCAGAACGAGTCAGAACTTGCGGGGTTGGAGGAGCTGAAGCGGCGGGCTAGTGTGAACGGTGTCTCTCTCGAAATGATCTCTGAATCGGAAGCCAAGAGGATTGAGCCGAGAGTAAAGACGCACCAACGCGCTCTTTTCTCTCCTGCGACGGCGACTGTCAACCCTATACAGGTGGTGGCGTCGCTTCGAGGAGAGGCAGAACGCTTAGGGGTGGTGTTTCGCACATCCGTGCGTTATTTGGGGCGCAAGGGAACCACTGTCCAAACCTCAGAGGGGGAATTGGAGGCGGGGTATGTTGTCAACTGTGCGGGGCTTTTTGCAGATAGGATAGCGCGGGATTTTGGGTTTGCATCCTCCTACTGTATTCTGCCCTTCAAAGGACTCTATCTCTACTCGAACGCACCTGCGGGAACCTTTCGCACGAATATCTATCCTGTTCCAGACTTGAAAAACCCCTTTTTGGGCGTCCATTTTACGGTGACGGTGGACGGCAAGGCAAAGATTGGTCCCACTGCGATACCCTGCTTTTGGCGCGAACACTACACCGGAATTGAGGGTTTCAACCTGGATGATTTTTGGGAGATAGTCTCCCTTGAAATGAGCCTTCTCTTTCGATCGGGCTTTGATTTTCGAGGGTTGGCAATGAAGGAGATGCAGAAGTACTCCCGTTCGTTTTTGGTCAAGCAAGCGCAGGCGTTGGCAGAGGGAGTTCACGAGAAGGAGTATACACATTGGGGCAGACCGGGAATTCGGGCGCAATTGGTTGATCTACACAAGCGCACTCTCGTGATGGACTTCCTGCTGGATGGTGATGACCGTTCTATGCACGTTTTGAACGCCGTATCGCCGGGTTTCACCTGCTCTCTCCCTTTCGCACGCTTCGTATGCGACGCAATTGACGACGCGACAAGCCATAAAGTTTAGCCACACTCTGCTAAACGGAGAGAGGAGCTTCTTTAAGAGGGCGGAGTGTTATCGCGCGAAAAGGGTGCTTTTCCCTCAAAAAAAGGGTACGATTGAGTATCGTTTTGCGTAGAGATTCTTGTACGCTAGAGATTATTGAACGCGATTTTTAGGAGGAACGATTTTTCATGGCGAAAGTGAACCCCAAAGTTTTTCGCACGTATGACATTCGCGCGTTGGTTCCCGATTTGGTGGACGAGTCGAGCATCTATTTTGGCAAAGTAGACGATCCCGACTCCTTTCAAGCTCCTCTCACACCAGACGGAGTGGAAGAGATAGGGCGTGGATTAGCAGATTTTCTGGGGGCAGAGAAGGTGGCTGTCGGGTACGATGCGCGACTCTCTAGCCCGGAGTGGGCGGCGGCTCTGGCGCGTGGTCTGAATCGGCAAGGGGTTGATGTCGTTGATATTGGGCTTGCAACTACCGATATGGTCTACTACGCTTCGGGCTCTATGAACCTGCCTGCGGTGGAGATAACCGCTTCACACTGCACCAAAGAGCTGAACGGGATGAAGATCGTTCGTGCCGGGGCGCACGTTGTTGGACAAGGTTCTGGTATGGAGGAGTTGCGTGATATTACTTGCGGTGAGAACTTCAAGATCGCTACTCGAACGGGTTCTGTGACGAATGTGGACGTGATGCCGGGGTATATCGAGCATCTGATGAAGTTCATTGATGTGCCCAGTGTCAAACCCTTCCGTATTCTGGCAGACGCGGGCAACGGTGTGGGAGGGCTTCCGGCGCAAGAGATATTCAATCAAATGCCTCAACTGGACGTGACTGCCCTCTACTTTGAGCCCGATGGGCGTTTTCCCAACCATGAGGCAAACCCCTTCGAACGTGAGAATATCGAGGAGATGATACACCGTATTCCCGCTGAAGGTTTCGATTTTGGAGTCGCTTGGGATGGAGATGCGGATCGCTGTTTCTTCCTAGACGAAAAGGGAAATCCTATCTCCGGCGACTTTGTGACCACACTGGTTGCACGGTACTTCTTAAAGCGATACCCCGGTGCAGCCATTGTCTACGACCTTCGAGCCTCGTGGGCAGTGCGCGACTGGGTGACCAAACTGGGAGGACGCCCTATCTCTGAGCGAGTGGGACACTCCTATATCAAACGCACCATGCGTGCCGACGATGCTGTTTTTGGGGGGGAAGTGTCGGGACACTACTACTTCCGCGATCACTACTATGCCGATAATGGCTATATTCCGCTTCTGGCTATCCTCGAAATGCTCTCTGAAGAGGGTATCAAACTCAGTGAACTGGTGGCAAGCCTCGGAGAGTACCATATATCGGGTGAGATCAACTCGAAAGTAGCAGACACCAAAGTGGTTTTGGAACGAATCTTGGAGAAGTACGCCGATGCGAATATCGACAGACGCGACGGCATCACCATCGAGTATCCCGATTGGCACTTCAATGTGCGCCCTTCCGCGAACGATCCCGTTGTGCGCCTCAATCTAGAGGCGAAGTCTCAGGCACAAATGGAGCAAAAACGCGATGAGGTATTGGGTCTCATTCGCTCATAATGCGGTGAAATAGGACTCCTTGACTCCAATTGCTACCAACCGAACTCATGGTTCCCCTTCCTCCTTTGGCTGGGGAACCTGTGCCACCAAACGCCTGTGCGTGACACATTACCATTCCGTATCTTCTTGGGAGTACCCTCAATGAAGCGATTCCTCTCTCTCCAAACACTCTTGTTGCTATTCACGTTTTCCTCCGTGCCTCTATGGGCAGAGAACATTTCTCCCATTACTGCGCTTGCCTTTAGTCCTGATGGAACCCACCTTGCAGTTGGAATGCGCCGAGATGTCACTATTTTGGACGTTGCGACAGGCAAGGAGACCATGCACCTCAAAGGTAGCCCCGGTAGTGTGACTGGCTTGGCGTATCGCCCTGATGGAAAAGTCTTGGCAGGTGCGGGGGGGCTGACAGGCAGAATGGGAGAGATTCGGCTTTGGAACCTCTCTACCCAGAAGTCTACTGTTCTCCAACCTCATAGCGATGTGACATACGGAATCGCCTATCAAAAGGGTGGTAAGCGTCTGGTGACGGGGAGTTATGATCACCTTGTCTCTATAAGTACCCTAGACGGCAAACCTCAATATCAGATATTGAAGGATCATACCGATGCGGTCTATGGGATCGCTTTTAGCCCCGACGGAACCCGTATCGCTTCTGTTGCCGGAGATAGAACCCTCAAGATTTGGAATGCAAGTACCGGAAAACGTGTGTTTACCCTGAGCGAATCGACGGCAGAACTCTACTCTGTTGCGTTTCGCCCCGATGGCAAACAGATTTGTGCGGGTGGGGCAGATAAAACCCTAAGAACTTGGAATCTAACGCCGACCGCCGGAACTTTGACGAAATCTGCGTTCGCACATCAGGCGGCTATCCTTCATGTCGCCTACACCCCGGACGGCAAAAGCATCGTTACGGGAGGAGAAGATAACGCCGTCAAGCGGTGGGATGCCACAACTTTGGCGGAGGAACAGGTCTATGGTACGTCCAACGAGGTTCCGCAGTCTTTGGCGATCAACCCAAAAGGGAGTCTCTTGGCAGTGGGGAGGCACGACGGTTCTGTCACAATTTTTGACCTGAAATCGGCGCGATTGGTGCAGGAGCCATTGAAAGGAACGACGCTCGCCTGGGTGCGCCGATATCGCATGTGCCTTCAGCAGCAACAACAGACCAACGAACTCAAGGAGAAGCAGGTGGGAGGTGCTACGCTGTTTCTCGCTTCCGTCTCCTCTCTCTTCCCCACAGGCATACAACGCGGAGCAACACGCGAATTTACCCTCTATGGCGCGAATATAAACGCGACAAGCCTGATTGCATTTGATGACCCTGAAATACGTGCCACACTCAATGCCAAACAGGGAGCCAATGCGGGAACCCTTGCCTTTCGTATGAATTGTGGCGCAAATGCACGCCTCGGCATACACCGTTTGCGACTTCAGACCCCGAATGGAATCACCGGAAGCATAGGCTTTTCTGTGGAAGAGGCTTCAGAGATAGGGCAGCAAGAGCCGAACGAGACTCTGCAAACCGCACAGAAAATCTCCCTCCCTGCAACGCTCGTGGGAGGGATCGACAAGCCGGGCGATATTGACTACTACCGATTTGAGGCGCAAGCAGGAGAGGAGATCGTGTTTGACGCTGTGACGCAGGCAATCCGTTCTCGCGTTCAGCCCATTCTTGCCCTGCTTGACAGTACTGGCAAGACCCTTGCCGAAAGCAGACCGAGGTCTGGAAAGCGGGATGTTGCAGTAGGATACCGATTTGTCCAGCGTGGGGAATACGTCCTGCGCGTTAGCGATTTCGAGAACCAATCTGGGGGAGATGTCTACTATCGGATATTGGCGGGCACGTTTCCCTATATAGAGCGACTCTTCCCCTTAGCGATTAGTAAAGGTGCAACCTCACAAGTAGAGCTGACAGGCTTCAATCTCGGCGCAAAACGTAGTGTCTCTGTGACACCTCCTCCGAAAGGGTCAGGGGCAACTTCTCTGAATTGGGCAGGTGAGGATGGCAAACTAGAGAACGTGCGTGGGGCAACTCGCATTGATCTCGACGATTCCCCTGCATACCTTTCCACCTTCGATGCTTTGGAAAGAGCCACTGCCCCAAAGCTTGACCTTCCTGTGCTGGTGCAAGGGCGGCTCTGGAATCCAAAAACAAAAGGTGGCATTTCGCACTACTACCGTTTCAGGGCAAATCAAGGGCAGAAGGTGGTCTTGGAAACGGTTGCGCGAAGGCGTGGGTCTGCGCTAGACTCGTCTATTGAAGTGTTGGATTCTGCCGGAAAGCCTGTTGAGAGAGCGGTTCTGCGTGCCGTAGGACAGACGGAGATGGTCTTGAATGATCGTGATTCGCTCAGTTCAGGGCTACGACTCTTCAACTGGGACGGGTTTCAGATGGGCGATTACATGATGGTTGGGCGAGAGGTGATTCAAATCTACAACCTGCCCAAAGGTCCCGATGACGACGTGCAGTTTCGGAATTTTCGAGGCAGACGGACAACCTTTTTCGGCACAACCCCAGAATTTCATAGCCTCGGCTCTGCCGCCTACAAAGTAGAGGTGCATCGCGCAGGAAGCAAGTTTTCGTCAAACGGTTACCCTCTCACCAGGCTTTACTACCAGAACGACGATGGGGGAGTCCTCTATGATCGCGACTCATGGCTAGAATTTGTTGCTCCCAAAGACGGAGAGTATACCGTTCGCCTAACCGATACACGTGGCTTACAGGGTGAGGAGTTCACTTATGCCTTGCAGATTCGTTCTCCGCGCCCCTCCTTCCGCGTCAACGTTAGCACTATGTACCCGAACATTCCAAGCGGTGATGCCGATCTGATTACGGTTGAGGCAGAGCGGTATGATGGCTTCAGCGGCGCGATTGACCTCACATTCGTAACTCCTAAATACTTTTGGGCAACTTCAGGCAGGATTGAGGAAGGCGAAAACAGTGCCACGTTGCGCATAGGCGATTCCGTTGGAAAGGGCAGAGCGATGCAGGAGCAACCGAACGAGCTGAGGGCAACCGCAGTAATCGACGGCAAGGAAGAGAAGCAGACCCTCTATGCCGATATGCCACGCCTGACATGGAACACGGTAGGAAACACTGACCTCAAAGTCACGACAGACAAATCGGAGGTGGTGTTACGCCCAAACGGCGAAGCAATCATAGAGGTTCGCGTTCAACGCTTTGGGAAGTATGGCAAGCGAACACCGATTGATGTGCGCAACCTACCCTATGGTGTGAGAGTCCAGGATGTGGGGCTGAATGGCGTTCTTGTCAACGAAGAGGAGTCTACCCGCAAATTTGTTCTCTACTGTGAGCCGTGGGTTAAGCCCCAAGAGCGACTCTTCTATGTTTCTGCTGTGGTGGAAGGAGGAGTGAACAGTGTGGCTATGCCTCTCACTCTCCGCATCACATCGGGAAGTGGAGTTACAACGATTAAGAATTCGGCAGGAAAAAAGTAAATGGTACGCCCTGTTTTTGTCTACTCCGATGCTTTGATGGGCTATAACATGGGGACGCAACACCCTATGCAACCCCGTCGCTTGCGACAGACTTTTGATCTCTTAGACTCCTATGGGGCGTTCGAGAGTGAGATAGAGCTACGGGAACCCACTCCTGCCGACTTTGACGAGGTAGCAGAGACCCATAGTGCAAAGTTTCTGGAAGCGATAGAACTCTTGAGTAAGGGGGGACGAAGCTCAGGAAGCTCCCGATTCGGCTTTGGCTCTGGAGATAACCCTATCTTCCCCGGTATGTATGAGTCGGCGATGCTCTACACGGGCGCAACCTTGAACGCCGTTGACGCGGTGCTGGCAGGAGCCTCGGTAGGAATCAATATCTCCGGTGGGCTTCATCATGCCCACTATGATCGCGCGGCAGGGTTCTGCATTCTGAACGATTGTGCGGTTGGCATTCGGCGCCTGCGTCGTCGTTATGCACGAGTCGCCTATGTGGATATTGATGTGCATCACGGAGATGGAGTGCAGGAACTCTTCTACGACGATCCTACCGTGCTGACGATCTCCCTACATGAGAGTGGGCGGACTCTCTTCCCCGGTACAGGCTTTGTGTATGAGAGTGGGGAAGGGGAGGGGGTGGGTTATAGTCTGAACCTGCCTTTCGCGCCTTATACCCCTGATGCTATCTGGATACAGGCATGGCGTGATTCTGCTCTTCTCATTTTGAAAGCGTTTCAACCGGAGGCGATATTGCTCCAAATGGGTACAGATGCCCATGTTGAAGACCCATTGGCACACCTCTGCTTGACGGCACAGGGATGGCTAGAAGCGATTAAGGACGTAGTGGGTTTGGGGGTTCCTATCGTGGCTGTCGGCGGTGGCGGTTATAATATGAAGACGGTCACCAAGATGTGGTCATTGGCGACGCTCACGCTCTCTGGGATAGCACACGAAGACGCAACTCCTGACTCTTTTACGATGCACAATGAGATACCCACTTTAACGGATCATTATGAGATAGAGCTGGCGGAGAAAGACCGGAAACGGTCACAAGATTTTGCGGAAGAATCGGTTAATGAGATACGCGACACCCATTTTGCAAAATTTGGGCTGTGAGTTTGAACTATTCCAAAAGGTTTACGTCCATTAACTTGACGTAATAAAATCAACAAAACAAATCTTAAAAAGGTGGTGGCGAGGAGTGAAAAGCTCCTCGCCACTTTTTTTGTCACTCTTCTCCCTCGATGCCTACGGCTTGGTGATGTACCACCTTCGAGAGTCCATCGCTACCAACAAAGACCTCGATAATGTCGAACCTACAGGCAGGCTCTGTTGCTCCAATGAGGTGGTGTGAGAGCCAATATTGTGCGGTTCGCCAGAGGTTCTGCTGTTTGCGTGGGGTGACTGCGTTAATGGGGCTTCCAAAACGACGCGTGCGACGGGTTTTCACTTCGACAAAGACGAGGGTGGGTTCACTGTGGGAGGTATCTTCTGCAATGATGTCGATCTCTCCATACGGAGAGCGGTAATTTGCGCTTACGAGGCGGTAGCCCTCACCCTCAAGATAGGCGCGAGCGAGTTGCTCACCAATCCTACCGAGTTCGAGCGATGACATGGGCTCTCCCTTCGAGGGCGGGAAGAACGGCAATAGCGTGCTTGACGGGGCTAAAAGATCGTCGGTGGAGGGGGCAATCTCCCACCGTTTGCAGGGCTTTGATGTGGGCAGGAACCCCATACCCCTTATGGGCGGCGAAGCCATACTCTGGGTATTGAGAGTCGGCTTGAATCATCAGACGGTCACGGGTTACTTTTGCGATAATGGAAGCGGCGGCGATAGAGGCGCTGCGTGTGTCGCCCTTGATTAAGGCGATCTGAGGAAGAGGGAAGCCCTTTACAGGAAGCCCATCAATAAGCACGACATCGGGTCTGAGGTCGGCAGGAAGGTTTTGAACGGCAAGGCGCATTGCCTCATGGGTAGCACGGAGGATATTGATCGAGTCAATGGTATCGGCATCCACAATTCCCACCCCCACCGCACGAGCCACTCGAATAATAGCGTGATAAAGTTCATTGCGCCGTAGGGGGGAGAGTTGTTTCGAGTCGTTGATTCCTACAGGAGCCACGTCGCGAGGGAGAATGACACACGCGGCAACGACAGGACCCGCCAATGCGCCTCTTCCTGCCTCATCAATGCCTGCGACGCAGTCATAACCCTCTGCCCACGCGTGTTTCTCTTCTTGCCACCAGTCCATAGGGTCTATCGGATTTTGCCCATACGGTTGAAGGGCATAAAGACGAAGGAGGCTTTCCCCATGATCCGGTTTCTTTTGACAACACCCCAGAAACGGCTGTCATTGCTGTTATTACGGTTATCACCCATCACAAAATACTCATCACTACCTAGTTTGAGGGGCTGATCTACTGCGAAATGAGCACCACTGCTACCCGGCGACTCCATCGCCTCTTTGATATAGGGTTCCACCAGTTTAACGCCGTTCCGAACGACGACCTTCTGCATCTCCTTTTGTCCCTCTTTAGTTACCTCTTCGTCCTTGACCTCCAGAGTATCGCCAGGCACGCCAATGACGCGCTTAATGAGGACGTTCTCCACTTGGGGAAGCCCGCGCATGAGCGATTCGCCGTCTGCTTCCTTGGGAGCACGAAAGACGATGATGTCTTTGAACTGAGGGTCACTGTACCGAAAGACCATCTTGTTGACGAAGATATGATCGTTGACGGTATCGGTGTGTCCGCCTTGTCCTGCCGTATGTCCAAGCAGGGTAGTCTCCATAGATTCTGAGGGGATGAAGAAGGCTTGGATAAGGAAGGGGCGAATGAGCAGAAAAACAAGCACAAGGGCGACGAGAAGCGATTCACAGACTTCTGCGATCCCACGCGCCATGCCCGCAGGGCGTTTTTTGCTGAGGGGATTCAAGAGCCCTAATCTCACAATGGAGAGAATGAGGGCAATGAAACCGATCATGGGGATGCTGAGATTCGCGAGGAGTTCGGTGGCTCCCCCTTCAGAGACAGAGGTGACTTGTGCAAAGAGATTCATAATGGCTCGATCTCCTGAACAGTAAAAGGAGAGATGCCCTCCGGCATAAGGTTGCGCGGAGGACAGTGTCTTGTCTTACAGAAAGCTTATCGGGTTGGGTTGCGCTCTTCTTTGATTCGAGCAGCCTTACCGACTTTCGCACGGAGGTAGTAGAGTTTCGCACGTCGGACTTTACCGTATCGTGAGACCTCGATCTTCTCAATACGAGGGGAGTGAAGCAAGAAGCTACGCTCTACGCCAACAGAGTGCGAAATTTTTCGAACAGTGAAGCTTTCACGGTTCGATTCGTGGTTCATTGCAATGACGACGCCTTCAAAGACCTGAATACGCTCTTTGTCGCCTTCAACGACTTTCGCGTGAACTTTGAGCGTGTCTCCAACACGAAACTTGGGAAGAGCGATGCGGTTGTCGGAACTGACCGACTCCCACTCTTTACGTTTGCGCTCTTTTGCTTCTATCTCGCGGCGTCGGTTTTCGTTGTCCACCCAAATCTGGGTAGAACGTGCGATCTCTTGACGCTCAATTTCTTGAATTACGGTATGTCCTAGTGCCATGAGTCTCCTCGTTTTCTCGGTAATCAGTACGTCATGTGAGGCATGACCAAAACGGTTTGTATTATGATAAGGGAGCTTGTGGCTCCTCAGATTCTATTAGGGCGCGGTCTGCTTTGGTCAGCTCAATACTGTCAAAGAGATCGGGTCGCCTCTCTCGCGTTGCGTGAAGTTGGTGCCACCGTCTCCAGCGCATTATCTGTGCATGATGTCCGCAGAGTAGAATATCGGGAACTATCCAGCCCCGAAAATCGCGTGGGCGCGTATAGTGTGGATATTCTAGCAGATTTTCAGCAAAAGTATCTTTGTTTGGCGCATCGCTATCGCCCAAGGCTCCGGGTTGGAGGCGTGTTATCGCATCGGTAATGATGAGTGCGGGCAGTTCGCCTCCCGTTAAAATATAGTCGCCAATGGAGACCTCATCGGTGACGAGGTGCTTTCGCACCCGCTCGTCTACCCCCTCATAGTGACCACAAAGAAGAATAAGATGTTTCTCTTGCGCCCACTGCTTGGCGGTCTCTTGGTTGAATTGGGGTCCACGCGGATCGGTTAAGATAATGCGCGGTTGCGATTTTGGCTGTTGTTCGTCTGACGTATCCTCTTCGTTTGCGGTTTCAATACTTTGCAAGAGGTCTTCGATAGCGCGTGCGATAGGCTCTATCTTCATGACCATACCTCCTCCGCCTCCATAGGGGGCGTCATCGGTAGTCTTGTGTTTATCAAAGGTATATTCGCGCAGGTTGATGACACGTATATCAACAAGCCCGTTATCACGAGCGCGTTTGATGATGCTCTGATCCAATACCGGAGAGATCATCTCTGGTAAAGTGGTTACAATATCTATCCGCATACACACCACTTCGCAATTCTACGCCTCTTCTGCCTCGTCGGGCAGAAGCCCAGGGATAAGGCTTACGGTGATCCGCTTGGCGTGAATATCAACAGTCGTGATGACCTGTTTGATAGCAGGAAGAAGTATCTCCCCTTTGCCTTGCCCCACAACGTAGACATCGTTTGCTTTGCCTGACAGAACCTGCGTGATGTTGCCAAGTGTGCGTCCTGTATCAGTGACAACTTCGCATCCAACAAGATCATGCACAAAGAATTCGTGGTCAGACAGGGCAACGGCGTCTTCTTCTTTTACCTGTACGAGCGAGCCACGAAGCTGCTCTGCTTGGTCGATGGAGGAGACGCCGCGCATCTTGAGCAAGGCTTGTCCCTTATGGAAGCGAACACCTTCAACTTCCATGAGAGTAGCACTGCCTGCGCTGGGGCGAATGCAGACCTGGTCTAAAGAGAAGAATCTCTCTGGGGTATCGGTCTCAATCCGCACCTTGACCTCTCCGAATCGGCTAAAAGAAGAAACAATCTCGCCAATAGTCATTGTCCATTCGGAAGTGGGCATATTAGTCTCTATTATCGCAGAGATCGTGCAGGTAAGCACGCTCGTTTCGGTATTGGCTTTGGTCTAGGCGATGATTTCGACGTAGACTTTGCGCTTGTGCTTCATGGCTGCCGCTTTCGCGACGGTTCGGAGGGCATTCGCAATGCGCCCCTGTTTTCCGATGACTTTTCCGAGATCATTGGGAGCAACCCGCACTTCATAGGTGGTTGATTCCTCTTGTGGCACTTCCGTGATCACAACATGTTCGGGTTCATCGACAAGCTCTTTGACCAAATACTCAATAAGTTGTTGCACCTGCGTCACTCCTTTAGGGATGTTACGGGAGGCGAATTAGGCGTCTCTGGCGGCGCGGGCTTCTGCCTTTGCGGTTTCAAAACGGGCTAGAACTCCCTTTTTGCGGAGCAGGGTGCGAGCAACATCGGTGGGCTGTGCGCCGTTTCCAAGCCACTTAAGCGCTTTGGCTTCATCGATCTGGATCGTAGCTGGTTCGGTAAGCGGGTTGTAGTATCCGATGGAGTCAATGAATCGCCCATCTCTGGCGGCAGTGCTGTTTGCAACAACGACGCGGTAGAAGGGGCTTTTCTTCGCACCCATGCGTTTCAGTCTAATCTTAACTGACAATCTAACTGCTCCTTTCCGTCTCTTGGGACGGTGACATAGTCTCGACGCTTGCTTTTGTATGGCGCACGAGAAAACGGTTTCCATAGGATGCTAGCACGGAAGAGGGGCTGCTTTGGTATGACTACCTGCCATACGGTTAGTTTCTGCCTATTTCGTGCTGGGCAAAATATTTTCCTGCACTCGATATTTAATTTTGCTGAAATGCTCAGAAAGGGCGCCGGAACTTGCCAAACCGGGGCATCTTTTTGAGTCCTGGCTCTTTTTGAGGAGAAGACGAGGGCAAATGAGGCATTTTGCCCATGCCGGGAATACGCTTCCCTTTTCCCTCTTGCTGTTGCATCATCATCTTCATCATTTTCCGCATCTGCTCAAACTCGTTGAGAAACTGATTGACCTCTTGGACGCTCATACCACAGCCCGCCGCAATGCGTTTGCGCCTGCTACCGTTGAGGAGTTGTGGGTTGCTCCGCTCTTTGGGTGTCATGGAGCGGACAATCGCCTCTTTGCGCGGGAGCATTTTGGGGTCAATGGGGTTATCATCCAGCATCTTGCTGTTGACACCCGGGAGCATCTTGAGGATGTTCTCGATGGAACCCAGCTTCTTGATGCTCTGCATCTGCTCAAGAAAATCGTTTAGGTCAAAGCTACTTTCGCGGAGTTTTCGCTCTAGGTCGGCAGCTTGCTTCTCATCGACTGCCTCTTGTGCCCTTTCGATGAGGCTAAGAATGTCTCCCATTCCCAAGATACGAGAGGCAAGGCGATCTGGGTGGAACGCTTCGAGGGCATCCAGTTTTTCGCCCACACTCATGAATTTTATGGGAATGCTGGTGACGGCACGAATGGAGAGTGCGGCTCCTCCACGGGTATCGCCGTCCATTTTGGTCATTACAAAACCTGTTAGTTGGAGGCGAGCATGAAACTGCTGTGCGAAGTTTACGGCGTCTTGTCCCACCATAGCATCCACCACAAGCAAAACTTCATGGGGTTTCACCCAAGCCTGCATCTGCCCTAGTTCATCCATCAGGTCGTCATCTATGGCGAGGCGTCCTGCGGTATCGAGGATGATAATGTCGTTCCCGTTTTGCTTTGCATGCTCAATGGCATTACGGGCAATCGTGGGCGGGGATTTTTGTTGCTCTGGGGGCGCGGTGTAGACGGGAACGCTGATCTGTTCCCCCAGGACTTGGAGCTGTTTTACTGCGGCAGGGCGGTAGATGTCGCAGGCTACCATGAGCGGGTTTCGTCCCTGCTTCTTATAGTAGAGCGATAGTTTTCCGCTGAGGGTAGTCTTACCTGCGCCTTGCAGACCACAGAGCATGAGAATCGTGGGTGGAGTGGGAGACAGTTCGAGGCTTGTGCGGGTTCCACCTAACAGATCAATAAGCTCATCATTGACAATTTTGATGACCTGCTGAACGGGGGAGAGGCTTTCCAGTACTTCGACGCCGAGTGCCTTCTCTTTGATCCGTCCAATGAAGTCTCGCACTACCTGTAAGTTGACATCGGCTTCGAGCAAGGCAAGACGAACCTCGCGCATGGCTTCATTGATGTCGGTCTCCGTGAGGCGACCTTTACCGCGCAGGCGTTCAAAGACAATCTGTAGTTTTTCGGAGAGGCTATCGAACATACTTTATAAGGGTCTCGCGCTTCCGCACACAAAAGGAGCTACACAGCAATATCCCGATACCGCCCGCCCTTTGGGAAGGGTGACTGCTGTTGGGGGCTGGCATCGGGTAAAATAATGCTAATCTGGCTAATAAGTACTCTCACCAAGTGAGCAGTATAGTATACTCCCCTGTCTCTCTCTCCGTCAAGGTTGGGTTTGCCGATTTCCCTCCCTTCCAGCAACAAAAGTTGTGCTTTGTGAGCGACGGTTTCGCCTGTCCGATGGATTTGGGTTGTATCTCAGGTTTCTCGGCGGAAATAAGGGAACACTGGAATTGGAATAGACGTCTAATAGATTGGGTTTTTGTTGTATATTTCGGTCTATATGTGCGAAAAATGATTAAAGAAACACCTCTATTAGGAGCCTCACGTCTATGAATTTCACCGATGTCACACCCTCATGGCGAGGTATTCGTCGCCTTACGCTTGCTTTGAGCCTCTCTCTTTCGCTACTTCCCGCACTGGCACAAAACCCCGCGATAACCGTCAATATTGACGCAAAAGCAGGGAAAAAGCCCATCAGCCCACTCATCTATGGAATGGCGGTGCTGGATGTGACGCAAATGCTCGATCTCAACTGTCCGTTGGTTCGCAGTGGGGGCAACACAACTACCCGCTATAACTGGAAGCTGAACGCCGATAATCGCGGCATGGATTGGTATTTCGAGAGCCTCGGCTACCCCTCGGCAGTGGCAGGAGAGCGGGGAGATGCTTTTGTAGCAGAGGCGAAATCGGCGAATGCCCTCCCGATGATCACTATTCCCTTGATTGAATGGGTGGCGAAACTGGGAGCGAACAGAGGCAAACTTGCTAGTTTTTCGATCAAGAAGTATGGGGGGCAGACTGGTAACGACTCGCAGTGGTTTCCCGATGCAGGCAACGGTATTTTGTCGAGTAACGGGCAGTTTGTTCCGAACAACGATCCCAAAGACGCAAATACTCCCTCAAACTCTGTCATGCAACAGGGTTGGGTGAAGCACCTTGTGAGCAAGTGGGGGAAAGCCTCCAAAGGCGGAGTGCGCTACTATATGATGGATAATGAGCCGAGTATCTGGTTCAGCACCCACCGTGATGTACGCAAGACAGGCGCAACAATGGAGGAGATTCGGGACAAGATCATCGACTATGCGGGCAAAGTGAAAGCCGTGGACTCCTCCGCAATCATTGTGGGACCAGAGGAATGGGGTTGGAGTGGCTATCTGCTGAGTGGTTACGATCAGCAGTATGGAAGCCTGCACGGTTGGGGGAACCTACCAGACAGGGCAGCCCATGGGGATATGGATTACCTACCGTGGTTACTGAATGAACTCCACAAGAATGAACTCAGCACTGGCAAACGGCTCCTCGACATCTTCAGCGTACACTACTATCCTCAAGGGGGAGAGTTTAGCAACGACACAAGCAAGGCGATGCAACTCAAGCGCAACCGTTCCACGCGCTCCTTGTGGGACCCTAGCTACACCGATGAATCGTGGATCGGTAGTCAAGTCCAACTCGTCCCCCGCCTGAAAAGCTGGGTGAAGACCTACTACCCGGGGCTGAAAACAGCGGTCAACGAGTATAACTGGGGGGCGGAACCCCACATCAACGGAGCAACTACCCAAGCCGACGTTCTTGGCATCTTTGGGCGTGAAGGGTTGGATATGGCGTGTCGGTGGACTACTCCAGACCCTAGCACGCCTACCTACAAAGCCCTGAAGATGTACCGGAACTACGATGGCTTCAAGTCTACGTTTGGCGACACGAGTGTACAGGCGCAGGCTCCAAACCCCGACAGAGTCTCGGTATTTGCTGCCACGCGTGCCTCGGATGGGGCTTTGACCATTATGGCGATCAGCAAATATTTGAGCGGGAAGACCCCTGCTACGCTCTCTCTCGCGAACTTTGCACACAATGGATTCGCACAGGTCTTTCAACTCACCTCCGCCAATGTCATTAAGCATCTCAACGATGTCACGTTTGCAGGGAGTAGCCTTGCCGTTTCTCTGCCGGCACAGAGTATTACCCTCTTCGTAATACCAAAGTCTGGAGTTGGAGGTGTATTCACCTCTTCTGCAACGGCATCTCCGGCAAGTGTGAATTCGGGGAGCGTCAGCACCATTACCGCAAAGATCAAATGTACGCAGGGTGCGCTAAGCAACGCTATCGCCGATATTGAGGTCTACGATTCCAATGGAGTGATGGTGGCACAGAAGTTCTGGACAGGGCAGACTTTCGCCGCAGGAAACTCGAAGTCGTTCTCCTTCCCCTGGACCTCCGCGAGTACGAGCGGCGTTTATAGGGTCTCTGTGGGCGTGTTTGGCGCGAACTGGACGCCGAATTACCATTGGCACACATCGGCGGCAACTATTACGGTGACGGGGGGAGACACGACGCAATACAACTTCGAGAACTCCACACAAGGCTGGATTGCGTCCGGTGGCATGATTACAGGGGTGTCGACTTCAGACAAAGCGGTGTTCGCGGGGGCAAAATCGCTTGCTGTCTCTTTTGGTGGCAATGCAGGGCAGACGCAATCGGTCTCCGTCGGTGCACCTTCCACATCCGCAGGAAAAACAATCACGTTTCACATCTGGTTTCCCGCCAGTAGTGCCATCATTTCTCTACAGCCCTATGTGCTTCAAGGCGCGGGAGGAGGGTGGAGTTGGACAGGGAACTGGCAATCGACCTCGAATCTTACTCCGAACGCATGGAACACCATTACCGTGACCGTTCCCGCCAACGCAGTAACCCCTCTGAATCAGTTGGGCATTGAGTTCACTACCAATGGGGCATGGACGGGAACCTGCTATGTGGATGCCGTCGGCTGGTGATCTCGTTGCTTATCTGAGACTAGGGAAGGGGAGAGTGGTGCGGTGACAAAAGGCTTGACACTACCAAAAATAGAGGAGATGTTTGAATGAGTAATCAGCTCACACTGAAACCGGAGCAGATCGATCACTTTTTAGCGTATGGTCACGTTGTCCTCCGCAACTGTTTTTCGAGGGAAGCAGCCGAAGAGTTTGTGGGTGACGCCTACCAACAGCTTGGCTATGATCGTAATGACCCTGATACGTGGGAGAAGCCACTTGTTTTTATGTATCCGTCTTTCAAACCGCAGCTCAGGGACTTTGCGCCGAAAGCCTGGAATGCGATCTGCCAACTGATAGGCACGGAAGATCGCTCTGCCAACCCGAATTGTAGTGTGGGGCAATGGGTGATTAACTTCTGGCGTGGAAAAGATCAAGCCTGGGTCTCTCCCTCTCCACAAGTGGAAGGTTGGCATGTAGACGGCAACTTTTTTCGCCACTTCTTGGACAGCCCAGAGCAGGGGTTATTGGTTGTCCCGCTGTTTTCCGATGTCGGAGAGCGCGGAGGAGGAACTGTATTAGCAGCCGACTCGGTGCCGATAATCGCACGTTTTCTTGCGGATCACCCTGAAGGCGTACTCACAGACGAGTTCGATTTTGCAAAGCTTGTTTCCCAATGTCACGATTTTAGAGAACTGACTGGGAGCGTTGGGGATGTGGCTCTAGTTAATCCTTTTCTGCTGCACAGTTTTTCGCAAAACCACTCTGGAAAACCACGCTTTATCACAAACCTATGTGTCAGTCTCAAAGAGCCGATGGATTTTGACCGTGCGAACCCGGCGAATTTTTCGCCTGTCGAGCAGGCTGTTTTGAGAGGCTTAGGGGTGCCAAGTCTGCCTTTCCATTCTAGTGCGCCACATGAACGCGTCCCTACCGCTTGAACTCACATTGTAATCAGTAGATTGTGTTGCATCTTGGTCATGTGGCTTCCTGCCATTAGGGGATGGAAGACGCTTACCTTTTGGACAGGCTTTTCAACCTTCGCAAAAGAGGAATTTCGACTCCAACGAAACCGCAATCAATTGAGGCATTTTGCCGATTTGCCCCCTTGTGTGTGGTGCTGATACGAGGGGTACTCTGTATTGGGCGTAAAGTACTATAGAAATTTGTATAAAGCCTTAAAAAAAGGGTAAATCGAGGAAACAATAGAGCCCTTTAATGCGTCTAACGGGTAGGTATCCCCTTACTATGCGTTGGTTTCCTAGAATTTGAGTCCCTTATGGTACAAGCAATAAACATTCACTCTCTTATTGAGCTTGCGCTTCAATGCAAAGCCTCCGATATTATCCTAAAAGCCGACGCTGTTCCCGCATTTCGCGTCGATGGTGCTGTCGTGCTCTCCTCACTCCCCACTATCGCCTCCGATCAGATACGTGAGCTTGCCTACGAGATACTCTACTCCTGTGCGAGAGACAGAATGCTTTCCAACCCAGATGAGATGGACAACACCGAACGCCTCATGCAACAGTTGGATAGGCAGGACGAACTGGATGTCGTCTTCACGATCCCAAACCGTGTGCGCATGCGTGCAAACCTCTTCCTGGAAAGAGGCACTATCGGGATTGCCATACGTATTATGCAGCTGCATCCCGGCACGCTGGAGCATCTAAATCTGCCTCTGGTCTTAAAGCGGATCGCGCTGGAGCCACATGGACTAATCATTATTACTGGTCCCACGGGGAGCGGCAAAACAACCACTCTTGCCTCGATTATTGAAGAGATAAATCGTCACAAAAGCAAAAATATTTTCACCATTGAAGACCCCATCGAGTACGTCTTTAGCGATCGATTGAGCATTATCCATCAGCGCGAGGTAGGGCGCGATACCACAAGCTTTTCTGCGGCTCTGCGGAGCGTCATGCGGCAGACGCCAGATGTGATAGCCATTGGCGAACTCCGCGACAGAGAGACGATGGAAGTCGCTCTTTCTGCGTCAGAACGGGGGCATATGGTTCTCACCACACTGCACACCACGTCTGCGGCAAACACGCTGGATCGTATCGTCCATAGTTTTCCCGAAAACCTCCGTACCCAGATTTGTGAGCAGATCAGCTCCTCACTTCTCTGTATTACGTCACAACGCCTTCTCCCGCACGCCTCTGGCTCTGGACGCATTCCGGCGGTAGAGGTGTTGGTCAATTCTCCCACGGTGCGGAAACATTTGGAGATGGGCGACACGCATGACCTCCCCAATCTCATGCGCGACGGCTCCCATTTTGGGATGAATACGATGAATCAGGCTCTTGCCCAACTCGTTGAAAAACAGTGCGTACAGGAAAGCACCGCTCTCAGCTTTAGCCTGAACCCCTCCGAACTTCGGCAGACACTTCGACAACAATAGCATTCCCACCCAAAGAATAGGGAGGAACTGCACGCAGAGATGTGGAATCTTGTGGGCAGAACTTTGCTGTGTGAGGAGCTAACCGATTATGCGATGGCTACTCTGTCTTCTGACCCTACTGGCATTTCCGACTCTACTCAACGCACAAGAGAATCCCGCCAAAAACGACCCCAAAGATACCGCGCTTTGGCCCAATGCAAAGAGCCACGCGAATTCCGATGATTGGCTTGTTAAAAACCATGATCGCATTCGCCAAATGCGCCCACGTCTCTTGGTTCTCAATTTCTCGAATCAAAATACAAACGAGCAGCTTCAACACCTTGCCAATTCTCTCGTGGCTGCGCTTGCCGAGAGTTCGCGGTATCACGGCTTCAAAGACCCCAAAGCACCTGTTTTTTTGCAATATCAGGTTGTCAAGTATCTCGACCTCCGTGACCCCGGCGCAACCAAAAACAACGGTGTTCGCGCTCCCATAAAGCGCACTGTGAAGGCACCCGAAATCAATTTCGATTATGGTGCGCTTTTCTCGCAGGACTTTGCTCCCAATTATGGCTACCGTGATCCCAAAAGCCCCGAGCGGTATTTGCGCCTCGATGAACTGGTGGATCAAGGCTATATCCATGAGCTTTGGATGTTCACGGCTCCCACAGACGATGTGAGAACCTTCGAGTGTATCGAGCTGAAATCGGTGTATGATGCCCAATTTCGGCGCACAAAAGAGGTGCGTGAGGCAGGGAATGGTGCAGACCCAGATCGCAAGTGGACGGGGAGGAGTCTTCGCATCAACCAGTTGAACCCAGATAGAGGCATTGGTTGTGGGATGGAGAACCTTGCCCACTGTCTTGAGGGCATGGCGAACTCCGACGTGATCCCGTACTATACGCGCTACTTTAGAGAGTTTGCTGGACTTGATCTCGACACACGGCTCAAGCTCCCATTTAAGTCGTTTTATGATCTTGAGTATGGTAAAGCTGTTGTCTCTTATCCCACCCCAGACACCGCTGTGGTTCAGTGGCAAGGCAAAACAGTGCGACTAGAGGGGTATCGGGTTAATGGAGGGAATGCACATTGGCTACCAAATGGCAGACAACATTACGATCTCAGGAACGATCAGCCCGTAAAGTGCTGTATAGAAGATTGGCGAATCGGTAGCGATCCCGGTGGGGCTGTTCGTTATGAACTGTGGACAAACAAGAAGATCGAAGCCTACCGCAAGGTCGCACCCGATTGTATGGGACCTTGGCTCGTCTATTGGAGACAAAACCTTCCAGGGCTACATAATCTTCAAAAAGACGACTCTGGGCGTCCGATGAAAAACTGGCTCCCGTTTCTGTTTTATTAGTTGTATGTTGTACTTACCTTAACGTTAGTGAGGCATAGCGTGAATTCTACACAATTAGCGGAATTGACACAACGCATCATCGCCGCAGTAGAGATGGCGATTGTTGGCAAACATAACGTGATCGAGTTGGCTCTCTCCGTATTACTCTCAAATGGACATCTTCTCATTGAAGACATCCCCGGCGTGGGAAAAACGACCCTAGCAAAAGCCCTTGCGCGTGCATTGGGTCTCTCTTTTAAGCGCATTCAATTTACTCCTGACCTTCTTCCTAGCGACATCACAGGCTCTTCGATCTATAACCAAAAGAGTGGCGAATTTGAGGTTAGACAGGGTCCTGTCTTTGCCAATATCGTACTTGCAGACGAGATCAACCGCACTACCCCAAAAACCCAATCTGCTCTGCTTGAGTGTATGGAGGAGAGGCAGGTTACCATTGATGGCATCGGGCATCCTCTCCCTAAACCGTTCTTTGTCATCGCCACCCAAAACAATATCGAGCTTGCGGGGACCTATGCACTCCCCGAGGCGCAGATGGATCGCTTCTCAGCACGGATTCATATCGGCTATCCTGATCGGGTTGCGGAATTGGAAATTTTGCGTGCACAGAGGCATGTTCACCCTGTAGAGAGTATTCAGGCAGTAGTTACACAAGAGGAGATACTCGCCATACAAAGGGCTGTTCGCGATATTCATGTGGACGATGATGTACGTGGCTATATTCTCGACATAGTCATAGAGACACGGCATCACACCGCAGTCTCTTTGGGAGCTAGCCCTCGTGGTGCTTTGGGGCTCCTGCATGTCGCTCAAGCCCGTGCTGCATTACAGGGGCGTACCGCCGTTCTCCCCGATGATGTAAAGGCTGCCGCCGTCTCCGTTCTGGCGCATAGGGTGGTAGTTCGCCCAGAGCATCGGGTACGTGGTGTCACTGGCGAGTCGGTCGTTGAGGATATTCTGCGCCGGACAGCCGTGCCCGTTGCGGTTCGCTCTTGATTGTTGTCACTTGGAAGGATGCGTAACATACCGTGCAAGCAATCAAATGGGCAACCCTCCTCTTTGGAGCGATCTTTGTGGTGGTGGTGGCTGGGGCTATTAATGCCCCGCACCTCTACTACATGGCGGCGATTCTCTTAACTTTGCCCGGAATCTCCTATCTTCTTGGTGCGCTCAGCCTCTATCAGATCACTTTTCGTAGAACCGTGCCCTCCGTGGCGTGGGCAGGTGAAGAAAACGAAATTCTCTATGTGGCAGAGAACCCGACGCGCATCGCTCGCTATTTTCTTTCTTGCCGAGAGCCTCTACCCGATTGGATAGAGCCTCTCTCAGATCAACCCCCGCTGTTTAATGCCAGCGCACGCTCCACAACGCAAATCTCCTATCCTATCCGCCTGCTTCGTCGGGGTGTCTACCCCTTGGAGGGGTTTGACGCCGTCGCAACAGACCCTTTGGGCGTCTTTTCCTTTACTCGAACGGTCACTTTGGAAGAGGAACTGGTCGTCTATCCCACTCCACAACACGTCCGCCATTGGCAGATGTCGGGGGCAGAGCGATATGGGTGGCAGGAGTTTACGGTCGTGGCAACGCGTGGGAGTAGTGTTGATCCAGATGGAGTGCGTGCCTATGTTCCCGGCGATCCCCTCCGCCGTATTCACTGGCGACAGACTGCCAGAACCGGGAATCTTAGCGTCATAGAGTTTGAAGAGCCTCAATCGATTCAGATATATCTCTTGTTGGATCAAGAGGCAGGGCACAATATCGGGAGTGGAGTGGATACCACGTTTGAGTATGGAGTAAGGTTTTGTGCTTCCGTAGCATGGCAGGTGATTCAACAGAACGCCAGCGTGCGTATGGTGGGCATAGATGCCGAGGGCATTCCCGAAATAGACGCTTTTCCAAACGCAAGGGGCGAGATGCAATTGATGCGTATTTTGGAATCTTTAGCACGCGTAGAGCCGACGAGGCATAGCCCTATAGCGACCCTTGTGCAAGAGACCGCAGGCAATGTTCCCAATGGCTCCACGCTCGTGATTGTTACATCGAACCCCGATCCTCATCTTGCGGAATCTGTCTTGCTACACCGCGCAGGAGGGGTTTTGCCGATAGTCGTTTACATAGACCCAAACTCCTTTGCAAAACGCCCTGATACGGCTCTGGAAACCAAACAGAAGGATTTTTTGCAACGCATCTTGGGCGCGGGTGCTAAAGTCTTTATTGTGCGCTACCAGAGTGATGGAAGCCTTTTCCCGGAGGGTATATTCGATGGCGACGCCTAATTTTGTTCCCCAACGCGAGATAGGTTTTGTGAAGGAGGGAAGTGTAGCGGGAACGGGCTTAAACGAGCCCGTCAGTCCTTCTCTCTATCTTGCTGGCTTGGTGGCGGTTCTTGCGGCGGTTTATGCCGTCAATTTTGGGTTGGAGAGTGCCAGTTTCGGCACGTTCTCCATAGTAGGAATCACTCTGGGCTTCGCTACCAGTTATTGGATGCGGTGGCGCGGAACGGCTAACCGCTCTCTACAAATCCCAGTCCTACTGATTGTAGTTCTCTTAATTGCAGGGATGGCTGCCTCCGAGAGGGGTATGGATTGGCTTTGGCCCTCGTCGGTGAGCGGAGATAGGCAGAAGGCAGGGCAGGTTTTGCTGACATGGCTTCTGCTTCTGCTTAGCTTTCTGTTAAACTCGAATGGAGCCGTGCTGTTCTGTGTGGTGCCCAGTTTCGCGATGCTAGCTCTGGTAAGCCAAAGCAATACCGACTCTGAGATTCAGAACTCCTTTCTCCTGTTTGTGACCGCAACCACGTTTCTGATGGTTCATGACAATTTTCTCCGCACACGCCAATTTCAGGCTAAGGGGCGCACCGAAACTCAGGAAAAGCAGCTCTTTGGCGGGCAGTTCCAGCTTGCGGCACTCTGCGTGATGGGCGCGTTGGTGTTTGCAAATGTCGTCGCAGTCCCGCTGAAAACCATAGGAATGAGTGTTTTTTCCCCCTCTGCGCTTTCCTCACTCTCCTCTAGTACCGACAAAAGTAACTCTATGGCGGCTTCGACGCTTCAGGTATCGGAAAATAGCAGTGTGGAGCTTGCGACCGGACCAGTGCCCGTGAGCGATACCGTTTTGATGCGTGTCATTGCGGCGCGTGGAGTCAATTGGCGTGGCACAACGTTCGATCTATATACAGGAACTCGCTTTGAGAATAGTGACACAAGGCGTGCCAGCATAGAACCTGCTGAGACCGAATCGACCGTGCAAATGAAAGAGGCGGAGTATCGAGGCTTGGGGGGCAATGCCCCAGACCGAACGCTCTCCGGCAGACTCTTTGTTTTGCCAAGTAGTCGCTTGGAGATTCCGAGCTTAGAGATGGAGAACCCTCACATTTTGACCCAAACCTTCCGCATTATGGGAGGCACATTTAGTCAACTCTATGGGGCAACCTCTGTCACGCGCGTATTGGCAAATGTACCGCACCTTGATGTGCAAAGCGCGGGGGGAATGCTTCCGGGAGGCGCGCTTCCACAGAGCTTTGAATACCAAGTGACTTCTGCGGTTCCTGATGATGATGTCGCGCACTTACAGGCTGCGTCGTCGGATATCAAAGATGTGCCGAATGCTATTCAAGACCGTTATCTTCAGCTAGGGAAAGACAATGCGAACCTGCGCCGCATTGCAAATTCGGTGGTGCGGGGGCAAAAGAACAACCACGACAAGGTACGGGCATTGGTGGATTACATTGGTAAAACCTGTAAATATAACCTCCAATCTCCTCGTGCACCTCGTGATCGTGATCTTGTTGAATATTTCCTCATGGATTCCAAGATGGGATATTGCGATAGTTTCGGTGCTTCGCTTGTTATGCTGTGCCGATATGCGGGGATTCCTGCGCGTCTCGTTTCGGGCTTCTTGCCGGGAGATTTTAAGGAGGGAGCCTATGTGGTCAAAGAGAAGCACAAGCATATCTGGACAGAGGTCTTTTTTCCTAAAAT
>CAMCUQ010000028.1 GCA_945878775.1 Chthonomonas calidirosea | reverse complement strand
TAGCGCGGCTAGGGTGCATCCATTCTAGCCAAAAGCAAGCCCAAATGACCTCAAAATGAGGCGACAAAAAACGCTTATACAAGGCAAATAGAACTAAAACACTATCCCGCAAACGAGATTAGAAGACAGCGTTTGGCGAAGGTATTGCTCCATACCGACAAGCATAGTCTGTTACCCTGGAAGCCTCTTGAAGCAATTTGGCAACCGCCTTGAGTACCTTGTCGCCTTCGGGGTGACCAAAGGTATCGTTATAGCTCTTAAACTTATCCACATCCAGTAAGATTACAGAGAGAGGCGGGTCATAGCGCACCGTGCGATTCCACTCGTCCAACAGTTTTTCCTGAAAGGCGCGGTGATTACGAAGCCCTGTCAAGCCATCAGTAGTAGCCAACGCCTCTAACCTTCGATTCGCCTCTTCAAGCTCAAAGGTCTGCATCTCCAACTGTACTGCCTGATCACTAATCAGCGTGATCTGATGCTCAATCTGATCGTTAATGCTCGCCAGCCTTTGATGCGTCTCCAGCATTTCCTGCTCGTTCCGTTTGCGCTCAGTAATGTCGAGGAGCGTGCCAAAAAGGCGAGCGACATGCCCATCTTGTCCCAATATTGGGTTGCCCACAGCATGAAACCAACGAATGTCACCCGATGTCGTCTTACGTTGCAGATCGAGTTCAAAGGGCATTCCATGTGTCATGGCTTCAACAACACATTCATTCAACCTCATGGAGTCTTCAGGAATATAGAGGGCTAACTGCTCTTCATAATTCGGCGCACCAAGGTTAGGGTCACGCTCTACCAGGCGGAATAATACGTCTGACCACTGTATCTTTCCGGTGAGTACCTCATACTCCCAGCTTCCGAGGCGTGCGATCCGTTGCGCTTCATTGAGCCGCTTTTCACTTCTATTACGCACTTATTCGATCTGCTTACGCTCCGTAATATCGTTCGCGATGCCCAAAAACCCTGTGAGATTACCCTCAGAATCTCGCAATGCAGACACCGATAACAAGACAGGAACGCGAGAGCCATCCTTTCGAATATAGGTCCATTCTCTCTCCTCCGGCAGGTTAAGTCGCGCCTTCGCGACAAAGACCTCGAACCCTGGCTCTATCGTCTCGCCGAGTTCTGCTGTTAGCTCGTCTGCATACGCAAACACCTCTCCCACGTCATGCAGTATTCCCAGTGTGGACTTGTTCACGATTTCATTGGCGGTATATCCAAGCAACCTCTCTGCGCCCCGATTAAAGGTGGTAATGACACCATTCGTGGCAGTGGAAATGATGGAATAATCTGCCCCGTTTAGAATCCCAACATTGAACGCGAGTGCCCTTTGTATCGCCTCTTCAGCCTGTTTTTGTGCCGTAATATCCAGAGAGGTTCCACGCACGAAGAGAGGTTCGCCGTTTTCGTCCCGCTCCACATCCACAACGGTACGCATTGTTCGCGGTGTGGAGTCTGGAAGTATTAAGCGAACCTCGATCTCTCTTTCGCGAAATGTTGTGCAGTGCTCGTTGAATCGATCTCTGTCCTCGGGGTGTACCAATCGAACGAACTCGGTCAATGTGGGTATCGGTTCACCAACACGCATGCCATGCAAACGATACATCTCGTCTGACCAGGTTCCTACATTGGTTTGAAGGTTTAATTCCCACGAGCCGATATGCGCAAGAGCCTGAGCATGATTCAACCGCTCTTGTGACAACAAAACCGCCTTCTGTACTTGCTTTTTGGCGATCCTGTCTAGATTTGCATCACGGAGGTAACGGCGAAGCGTTATTAGTGGATAGAAGCTACAAAGTGCTCCAAAGACAAAAAGGAACTCTGCCCAACTTTGTTGCGCGTGAGTTCCCGCCTCAATCTCATTAAAAAGGGAATCCAATGTCGTTCGCAAACGATCTACGGCTTCCCAATCCACACTCTGTGAGGTCTTATAGTGAACAGCATAATCCGCCCACGCGGCACGGACGCTTGTCACCTTAGAGGGATACCGCGTAGAGAGTCGCTCTTGGAGTGTCCACATACTCACAAGCGTGGGCACTGTGCGAGTATCCTTCATGTGAACGCTAGAGGTGATCGTCCACAAAGAATCAAAACGAACGGTTCGAACTATTGCCATATCCTCACGGTGGCGTGAGACGAGATAAAAATTGCGAAAACTCGCGATTAATGCTATAAAAGCGACGAGTATAAAAATGGATACTCTTGCGTACTGCCAAGCAGTATCCTTCACGGGATTTGGCTTGAGCGATTCCAACTGCATCACGAACATACCTCCCCAAGTCTTAGATGCCCCCACCACAACATGGTTAGTGGGTATCATCCATTTTGGCGTGTTCTTATGAGATGAGTTATTATCGGCATGTCGCCTGTCTCAGATTATGTGCTACGCGGCACTGATTCCAGATTTTTGCGAGGTCTTCACTCTTTCTTTGATGTTTGCACCAAGAAGCCTTGTCCTCGAAGCCACTCCACGCATCTGTCCTTCCACGTACTACACGGTAACGGGCTTTTCCGCACCCCAAAACCATGCCCTCCCTTGGCGTAGAGGTGTAGCTCCGAAGAGATGCCTGCCTTCAAAAGAGCCTGATACATCACGACGCTATTGAGGGAACTTGCAACATCATCATCCGTCGCATGGACTAGCATTACCGGAGGCATTTGGGCAGGAATGTGAATGTATTCTGCCAATCGCCCCGTGCCTTTCTCTTCCAAATACCCTGGATACACCGCCACAGCAAAGTCGGGTCTACAGCTGGGTTGGTCTATCTCATCACTTGGCTCATAGGTCTTGTTATCGAAGTTGCTTGCGGTGGAGATCACAAGGTGCCCCCCCGCAGAAAAGCCGACAATACCGATGCGATGTGGATCGATGTGCCACTCTGTAGCGTGGCTCCGCACAAGGCGCATGGCGCGTTGGGCATCCAACAGCGGTCCCGGCGCGGGAAGCGGCTCTGGTTGCCCCGGACGGCGTGGAACCCGATATTTCAACACGATGCCCGCAATTCCCACCGAGTTCAGCCACGACGCAATCTCCTCGCCTTCAAGGTCCCATGCCAAATTCCAATAGCCTCCTCCCGGACAGATCACCATTGCCACACCGGTATTTTTCCGTTTTGTGGGCAAAAACACAGAGATTGTCGGTTTTGTGACACTGGTAATCCATTTTGCATCTGGAGTAGGCGCGTCTGAAGGAGGACGTACACGCTCTGGACCGAAGGTTCCAAAGTCGCCCGCAACTTTATCCTTCCAGACGGGTAGCACCAAGGGCTTCTCCACCGCCAAAACCGTAGAAGCGCAACATAACAGCACCACAATAAGGGTACCAAAGGAGATAGAGTACATACTGTTTTCCCTCTTCTTTCTGGACACTTCGCATTCCGAATGAGAGTCTCATAGCGATATTGTGAAAACTCCACACGCCTTGCACGCCGTCTTCATAACTTCCCCATGGTCTTGCCCCAAAGAGGCATCGAATTCCTCCCAACACCAACAAAATGTTCTCTATTCCTTAAGTTTTTGGAGGCTCGAAAAGGCTAAACTGAATACGCAAAAATCGGCAAATATGCTATACTAATATCTATCTGTTTTGATCCAATTTCCACTTTAAACAACACCAAGAAGGAGTGCAAAATCGTGTCTCTTTTCAATATTAAGTGCGACTATACCCCTTCTGGAGACCAACCCTACGCCATCAACAAAATCGTGGAAGGTATCCAAGCAAACCAACGCCACCAAACGCTACACGGAGCCACCGGAACGGGTAAAACCTTCACTATGGCGAACGTGATCCAAAAGGTGCAACGCCCCACCCTCGTCATTGCACACAACAAGACACTCGCCGCGCAACTCTGCTCTGAATTTCGAGACTTCTTTCCCGACAATGCCGTCGAATACTTTGTCTCCTACTACGACTACTATCAGCCAGAAGCCTACATACCACAAACCGATACCTTTATCGAAAAAGACAGCCAGATCAACGACGAGATCAATCGGCTACGCCACTCCTCAACACAGTCAATTCTCGAACGAAGAGATGTGATTATCGTCGCCTCTGTCTCGTGTATCTACGGACTCGGTTCGCCAGAAGAGTACAAGAGCATTATTCAATCGTTCAAAAAAGGCGAATCTCAAGACCGTGATGAAGTGCTCCATCGCCTCATCGATATGCAGTTCACGCGGAATAACATGGAATTGACTCGGGGAACCTTCCGAGTACGCGGGGATACCCTTGAACTACAACCCGCCGACGAAGAAATTGTCATTCGTGTTGCCTTCTTCGGAGACGAAATAGAGAAAATCACGCTCGCCGATCCACTGACAGGCGAGGTCATCGGGGAACGAGAGAGCATTACTGTCTTTCCTGCCAGTCACTTTGTCGCTTCAGACGAAAAACTAGAACTCGCCATCAAAGCCATTCGCGCCGAACTGGAAGAGCGAATTCAACATTTTAACGCGCACAACCAACTCATAGAAGCACAAAGGATCGAACAGCGCACTAAGTTTGACATTGAAATGATCCGCGAACTGGGCTTCTGTTCTGGCATCGAAAACTACTCGCGATTTATGGACGGGCGCAACCCTGGTGATCCACCCAATACCCTTCTGGATTATTTCCCAGAAGACGTCCTTGTGATCATCGACGAGAGTCACCAAACTCTACCTCAGATTCGGGGTATGTATAATGGCGACAAGGCACGCAAAACCACCCTCATAGAGTACGGTTTCCGCCTCCCCTCAGCCGCAGATAATCGCCCTCTCAAATGGACGGAGTTTGAGCAGAAGCTGAATAGTGTCGTCTTTGTGTCTGCCACACCCGGTCCCTATGAAAAGGAAAACAGCGACCAGATTGTAGAACAGATGATCCGTCCCACAGGGCTTATCGACCCAGAGGTTATCGTCAAACCAACGAAAGGGCAGATCGATGATCTCCTGGAAGAGATTCGTAAGCGTGTGGTGAAAGAGGAGCGTATTCTCGTTACCACCCTCACAAAAAAAATGGCGGAAGACCTCACTGAATACCTGGAAGACCTCAAAATCAAAGTGAACTACCTCCATTCGGATGTTAAGACTCTTGAACGCACGGAGATACTCCGCAACCTAAGGCTCGGAGTTCATGACGTTGTTGTCGGAATCAACCTGCTTCGGGAAGGGTTAGACCTCCCAGAAGTCTCACTCGTTGCCATTCTGGACGCCGACAAGGAGGGGTTTCTCCGTTCTGAAACGGCTCTCATTCAGACCATTGGACGCGCCGCGCGTAATTTGGGTGGGCAGGTCATCATGTATGCTGACAACATGACAGGGAGTATGGAGCGGGCAATCAACGAGACAAACCGCCGTCGAGAACGCCAAGTAGCCTACAATTTGGAGCACGGCATCACCCCTCAAACGGTGCGAAAAGCCGTCCGAGAACTGATTCAGGCGGAGAGAATTGCCGAGGAGAAATCGGAGTATAGCACGGCAAGCGTGATGACAAAGCTGCACACAGACCCCGCAACAATGTCTATTGATCAACTTGAAGAGGTGATCCGTCAGCTAGAAAAAGAGATGAAAGAGGCTTCTCGTGCCCTCAATTTTGAGTACGCCGCCGAACTCCGCGACGAGATTCAGTCTCTTCGTAAAGTCGCACCCGTCAGCAAAGTAGGAAAAGACGAACGAACCTCCCCCCTTGGGAAGGATACAATCACCTATAAGCCGAAATCTGCACGTGCAAAGAAATAGTGCCCTCTCCTTGAAATACGGGCTTTCAGCCAAAGAATATTCTATACACAGTGCCGCCTTCCTGCCGGGATACCCACAGGAAGGACGGGCAACGGAAGGACGCCAAACATGACGACAACACGTCCACCTCTCACTCGAATGCTACTTGTCTCCCTCACCATAGGCTGGGCTTGCCTGTCATTAATCTTAACTCCAGAAGCGGTTCTTGCCCAACGGACTCGCACAGAAGCCCCAATAGACTTTGTGCAGGCTTTTGACACCCTCCAAAAGTGCGTGCAAGCCAACTTCTACGATAAGAATCTGCATGGGGTGAATTGGAGAGAGGTACGGGAACGCTATGCTCCCAAAGTCGCTCAAATAAAGACGAAGCATGCCTTCACCCAAATGGTGAATCAGATGTTGGACGAGTTGAAAGCCTCACACGCCGAACTGCTTACCAGTGACGATTTCGGGTACTACCTCCTCAGAGCTGTTTTAAGCGGTGATATAGACAAGCCTCAAGTCACACATATTGGCATCGTGGGCAAATATGATAAGGACGATTTCATCATCACAGGGGTTCTAGATGGTGGTCCCGCAGCAACCGCAGGCATCCAGCTTGGAGATAGACTTCGCTTGGTTGGAAATGAGCCTTTCCATAGCATCTCATCCTTCCACGACCAAGAGGGCAAACCACTCACCATCACACTTCAAAGAGTGGGCGAACCCCAAACGCGCACGATTACCGTTACACCAAAAAAAGAGAACCTCCTCCGTAGCTTTCTGGATGCCACACGTAAAAGCGCGCGGGTCTTTGTTGTGGAAGGCAAACGCATCGGCTATATCCATCTCTGGACAATGGGGCATGAACTCTTCAAACAACTCGTTGATCAGTTGGTGCTAGGGCAACTCTACAATACAGAAGGGCTAATTCTCGATCTTAGAGACGGTTTTGGTGGGAATCCAAGCGGATTCGCAGATGTCTTCTTTACCCCGGACGTGCTTTGGCAACAGGATTCACGCGGGGTGCAGACCACACGCCGATTCGGATATGGTAAACCGATGGTGGTGCTCACGAACGCAGGAACCCGAAGCGCAAAGGAGTTTCTCAGCTACCAGTTCAAGCGTTCTAGCCGCGCCACACTAGTGGGAACCACCACCGCAGGAGCCTTCTTAGGAGCGACTTCTTTTCCCATAGTGCCGGGGATTATGCTCGAACTTCCCATTGTGGGCTTAACACTGGACGGGATTCGCTTAGAGGCAAAAGGGGTGGCTCCCGACATTCTTGTCGAGACCCTGTTCCCCTACACAGATAAAGATGACCAAATCTTGAAGGCAAAGCAAGTACTTCTCTCCAAAATCCTGTCGTCCAAGCGTGTGCTTTTACACTAACCCTTTGAAGGACACCCTATCCCATGAGTGAACGCATTGTAGGCATCATTCCTGCCCGCCTCGCCGCCACACGGCTCCCCAACAAGCCCCTCATCGATATTGTGGGGTTGCCCATGATCCAACACGTTTGGAACCGCGCTAAACGGGTGGTAAGCCTCACCGAAATCGCCATTGCCACCCCAGACCCAGAGATATTTGACGTAGTGCAGGCGTTTGGAGGACTTGCGATCATGACGGACGCGGCACACCGTTCCGGCACAGATCGCGTTGCAGAAGCGGCACGCGCTTTAAGTCTTCAAAATGCCGATATTGTGGTGAATATTCAAGGTGATGAACCGCTTCTGGAAGCCGAAGGCATTGAAGCCGTTGTGACTCTCTTGCTCCAAGACCCACAGCTTCCCATGTCTAGCCTCAAGTGCCCCTGTCCAGAGTATGACCTTGAAAACCCTGCCTGTGTCAAAGTAGTCACTGCCCCGAATGGCGATGCGCTCTACTTTTCACGCTCTCGCATCCCCCACCCTCGAAACGCCAACACAGGTGTCGTCACGATGCAACACGTCGGACTCTATGCCTATAGAAACCACTTTTTGCAGACCTATGCGACCCTCCCACAAACTCCGTTAGAGCAAACCGAGGGCTTAGAGCAACTGCGTGTACTGGAAAATGGCTATCGTATTCGTCTTGCCACAACCGATAAGGCTCCCGTGGGAGTGGACACACTAGAGGACTTAGAACGTGCCCGTCAGGCTCTCAAGAATCTCCCGCACTAAAAATTCACAACTCAGGGAGGATTCTCGCCCACCTTTGCCGGAATCACTGTGGGTAAACCCATTTATTCTGAATAGGAGCGCACTCTCACATGAGCAAAGTTCGTGTTGGTTTCGTAGGAACCGGAGGTATGGCACAAGGGCATATCTCAAACATAATCAATAATCCAGAGTCCGAAGTCACTGCAATCTGCGATATTAGCCAAGAGGCACTGGATAGCACCGTAGCGCGTCACCCTGCCCTTGTTGGCGTCCCACAGTTCAAAGACTACAAAGACCTGCTCGCCAGTGGGTTAGTCGATGCAACACACCTAGACACCCCGCATACCCTCCACCATGAAATGATTCTCAATAGCCTCGATGCAGGTCTACACGTCTATTCGGAAAAGCCACTCGTCTGCACCATTGCCCACGCGCATGAGGTTTTGAAGAAGCTGGAAGAGACGCAAAAAACGCTCGTGTTGGGCTATCAGCGCCACTACCAGTCCGAATTTCTCTACATCAAGCAGAAGATTGCAGAAGGCGCAATTGGCAAAGTGCAATTCATTCAAGGGCTACAATGCCAAGGCTGGCTAAAGGGTTGTGCAAATACCTGGCGACACACCCAAGAGCTTAGCGGCGGTGGACAACTCAACGACTCTGGCTCTCACCTTCTCGCGGTTCTGCTCTTTATCACCGGTTTGGAACCGGAAGCCGTCAGCGCGTTCATTGATAACTTCGATGTGCCTGTAGACATTAATTCCGCGCTCAGTATTCGTTTTGTGGGTGGCGCACAAGGAAATATCTCCATTGTTGGCAACGCTCCCACATGGCACGAAGATATTACGATCTGGGGCGAAACAGGTATCTTCTTCATGCGAAACGGCAAGCTAGAGTTCTGCGATGCAGACGGAAAACGCTCTCAGCCAACCAAAGAGGAGATGCCCGCAGGTAGCACGCCTGATGCCAACTTCATCAATGCCATTCTGGGACGCGAACCCGTAGGCTCACCCGCTATCTGGGGACTGCGCGTTATCGAACTCACCGAGTCGGCATGGAGATCGGCAGCGGAAGGGCGCACCGTGTCTGTAGACCGCTCCTAACCCACTGGTTGCTCGCCAAAATTGAGACAAGAGACCGCAGTGCATCGCCCCTGCGGTCTCTTCGGCTGAATCTTGTTCCAGGTATACAACCTTTCTGAAAAGGCTGTATAATAGAACGGGACTCTATAAAGACAGGTGACACACCGTCTCACAAATAGCACCAAAACATGAAGAGGATACCATAGACAAGTATGAAGATCGTGATTCTGGGATGTGGGCGCGTCGGCTCCTCCTTCGCCCGTCTCATGTATCGGGATGGTCATCAAGTGATTATCATCGACCTACAGAGCGAAGCCTTTCGACGCTTGGGAACGCGCTTCAAAGGCGCACGTATCGTTGGAAACGGGATAGATGAAGATGTTCTACGGCGTTCTGGAATAGAGGGAGCAGATGTCTTTGTTGCCGCCACACAGGGCGATAACCGAAACATTATGGCGGCGCAGATCGCCAAGCACGTTTTCAATGTTCCAAACGTAATTGCCCGTATCTACGACCCTATTCGCGCCGACCGTTATCGTCAACTCGGTCTTACCACCCTCTGTACTACAACTATCGCCTCCGGGCTCATGCGAGACCTTGTTACCGATGGCTCGTGGGGATTGGCGAAAGACTATTCACAAGACTATCTTGATCTCGATGTCTAGGAGTGCACACAAAGCTGTCTATCGTGATGCACATATTGCTTATTAGGACGAGGAAAACCGATGTATATCATTATTGTAGGTGCCGGAAACGTCGGCTACTACCTTGGGAAGGCTTTGGATTCTGCGGGTCATGAGGTTTTGTTGTTAGAAAAAGACCGCTATCGTTATCGCACACTCTCAGAAGAGTTGGGCGAAATGGTGATGCAGGGCGATGGTTGTCAGGCAGACATTCAGCGCGAAGCCGGATTTGGACGCGCCGATGCCGTGGTTGCTGTCACGGGGAGCGATGACGATAACCTCGTTGTCTGCCAAATGGCAAAGATCGAATTCAACATCCCGCGCGCAATCTCGCGTGTCAACGACCCTCGCAACGAAAAACTGTTCAAAAAACTCGGTATTGATGCCACCGTGAGCGCTACAAAAATCATCTATAACCTCATTGAGCAAGAGGTTGGTGGTGGTGAGGTCATTCCTCTTGCGGCACTCAACCGAGGTAATATCGAAATCGTCGATGTGGAAATAGGAGTACGTTCTCCAGTGCTCACGCGCGAAATACGCACTCTTGCTTTGCCACCGGAAGCCCTCATTATCTCCGTCATACGTGATGGTCATGCTCTGCTACCGGGTGCCGATACCCGCTTTGAGGCGGGAGATAGCGTTATCGCATTAGTGAACGCCGATCAAGAACATGCTCTTCGGGACATCTTCGAAGAAGGGTAAAACCTATGGCTGCACCTGCCAACCCTGAGCCACAGAACCTAGTGCAAGAGGAGTCTACGACGCAAATGGCTTCTCTTGCGCTCAAAGACTACGCCATTCGCACGCTAGCACCACGCCTTATTCGGATGTCTTCCCATGTGGAAGGGGTTCAACAAGGCGAAACCGTAGAGCCAATCCATCAGATGCGCGTCTGGTCACGCCGGTCACGGGCAGCCCTCGACATCTTTGGCATCTGCTTTGCCCCAAAGCCCTATCTTGCTCTCACCAACGAGGTAAAGCAGGTTACACGTGCCTTGGGTACAGCGCGTGACCTCGACGTAATGCTGCAAAAACTCCGTGATCTTGCGGAGACACTTCCAGAAGAACAACGCGCAGGAGTCTATCTTGCGGCAGGACACCTTGTCCGCCAACGTGAAGAGGCACAGCCCGCAGTGGCGCGTGCGATGCAACATTTTCAGAATTACGATCTTGTGGCACGTTGGAAGTCGCTCATTGTCCTTCCTTCACCGCGTCCAAAAAAGACAACCACACTCCTCAACCAAGACCGCTCCCTTCTCCAAAACGCCTCTCACGCCATTCGAGACCGCGTGCAGAGTTTTATCGCCTATGAACCTTGCCTTTCTCAGCCAGAACAAGTCATAGAACTGCACGAGATGCGTATCGCGGGGAAACGCCTGCGCTACACGCTTGAGGTATTCAAAGAGGCTTTTGACGGGCAAGCGGAAGAGTCGTTTGTGAAAGAGTTGCATCAGTACGTCCGAAAGATGCAGGACATTTTGGGGGAGATACACGATGCCGACGTGATCGTTCCTACCTTGATGGAGCAACTATCACGCATTCTTAGTCCTGGGTTTGGTAAAGAGCATACTGGGGAGTTGGTGGTTGGAGTACACCGGATAGATTACAACGTCATTGAGGGGCTATTTGTCCTATGCCGGCGCATAGCAGAAACACGCGATGCCGAATTCAAGGCACTCCAAGAGGTCTGGCAAGAGGTACGCTCTTCTGGCATTATCGAACGGCTCGACGAACGTCTCCACGCAATAGAGGAGATGGGGTAACCCCCATCTCCTCCTCACCTCGTTCCGCGTAGCATAAGTACCCTTAATTTTCCGATTCGGGTTTAACCGGTGCAGGACTAGCCGCACCATCCCCCTCTTCTTGAACATAGAAGGTATCTCTTCGACTCACCTTGTCAAGACGCTGTGGCGCAACACCCACCTGCGTCAATACAAACTTCTCACCCCGCTCCTCCAGCACGTAGTTCACAAACACCGATCTCTGCTCACCCTCTTTATCCTCATAGACATGCTTGCCTGTTAGCAACCAAACCCCCTTCTCTTTTCGCTTTGCGGGTTCCAATGTGAAAGAGATTGTCTTTGTGGACTCTAGGGCATCGCGCGTCATGTCCAAATAGTCGGTTGGATTCAAAGAGTACTGATATTTGCCTCGCAGATAGACAGCGATTCTCTGATTCTTATCTACGATATTGGCAAGGTTCTGAATATTGTGTTGCTTCCACACTGTTTTCAACTCTTGAGCCACTTTGCTAATGGGCGTATCGACGCTGTCTTCTTTTGTCTTGCTCTCAGGTTTATCTTTACCGTTCTCTTCTTTGGAGGCTTCATCATCGGAAGCCTTCCGGTTCAGATAGTAGTCGTCAATATCTTCGCGCTTCCAGCCCCGTAGATTCCCTTGATCCGAATAGACAGGATAGGGGACATATACAACAGCAGGAGGTGACTGAACCACATATTGCGACAACATATAAGGAGCGTTCACTCCCCAAAGATAGGCATAGGGTGTGGCACAAGTGTAACCCTGCATTTGCTCTGGGTAATAGTAGGGGAAGTAGGCGTTACCGCCAAGAAATATCTGCCCTCCCCAACCAAAGGAGATCGATCCTCGTCCCCAAAGCCCATTCCTATAACGGTAGCGCCCTGCATTTGGGTTGCCACGGTATTGAGCAAAGGGGGAGAGAGGCGAGGTGTAGGAAAACACCTCGTTATTGAATCCATTCCAGCCATAGATTGAGTTTCCGCTTGGTCCTTGCAAAATAAAGGGGGCAATGGGAGAAGTATAGCCTGTTCCCATGTTCCCTCGTTCTCGCCGCCCCTCGTTATTAGGGTTATAGCCGTTTACGGAACGCGTGGTTACTCGGACACCACTGGTATCCGGTACGCTTCGCACACGCGTATTCAGCGGTGGAATAGGGGGATTGCCCTGCCTACCATTTTGGTTTTGCCGCGCTTGGGAGTTGCCTGCACTAGCCAATGTAATTCCCAATGCGACCAGTGTAAATCGAGATATGGAATGAACCTGCATCATTCAAACTCCTTTGGGAGTCTCTTTCACCAATAAGTGGCAAGAGAATAGGTAAGAAAAGGGGGAGGCTTCACACAAAATGGGTACTCTCTTAATTAGACGTAACAAGTCCCCCTAAATGTTACCCAATCTTGCAAGAATCCACCCTTCTTTTGTGCTAAATTGACTAAATGGAGTCTTTTTTCTTGACAGACAAGGCTTCCCCGTGCCATATTAACCCCGAAAACTGAAAACGCAAGTTTAAGCCTATCGTACCGCAGACAGCAGGTTCTTCCATTGTGAAGAGTAAGCACGGAATTTTCCAAAGCCTGCCGAGGTCGAGCCAAGCCTTCTGATACTCTTAATAACAGTACAGAGACGCATAGGGTTCCCCTATGTGCCGCCGGGTTCGTCTGTGTCTGCGCCGAACGCAACACAAGCGAAAGCCCGGTTTTTTATTTGCGTCCCTGTTCCATTTTGGAACAATTTATGACGCACTGAAAGGGAAAACGATGCCCAACGCACGAAAAGAACTGCAAATCTCCGAACTGCGCGAGATTATGGCATCGAGCAAAGGAGCCGTTCTTACAGACTATCGTGGTCTTACGGTGGCAGAGATTACCAATCTCCGCCGCAAACTCCGCGACCAAAACGCAGAGTACCACATCGTCAAGAACACCCTCTTTAAGATCGCCCTAGGGGATCAACTCACCCCCGGACTCGAAGAGCTACTTGTAGGTCCCACTGCTATTGCCTTCTTCAAGGACGAATTCACAGCACCAACCAAAACGGTGTTGGACTTTGTTCGTGATTCCAAGAAGCAAGAGGTTTTGGTCAAAGGAGGCTTTTTCGAGGGCAAGCTCTATAACCCAGAGCAGGTGACCGCGATCTCGAAACTCCCCTCCCGCGAACAACTCATTGCGAATGTGGTCGGCTCTATCAACGCTCCGATCTCCGAGTTTGTGGGCACGCTCGACGGTATTTTGAGTTCCTTTGTACGAACCATCCAAGCCATTGCAGACCAAAAAGCAGAGGGAGCCGCTTAGGCATCCCTCCCACTCCTCTGCCCCAACCGGCGGAGAATAACGATTGAGGAGAATATTATGGCTCTTAGTAAAGAAGAGATGATTGAAGCTATCAAGGCTATGTCCGTTCTTGAGCTCTCCGAGCTTTCCAAAGCCCTTCAGGAAGAGTTCGGCGTCTCGGCAGCAGCCCCTGCAATGGCAGCCGGTGCTCCCGCAGCAGCCGAGGCAGCTCCCGTTGAGGAAGCTCCTACCAGCTTTGACGTTATTTTGGCAACCGTTGGAGACAAGAAGATCAACGTCATCAAAGTGGTACGTGAAGTCACCGCTCTTGGGCTCAAAGAGGCGAAAGACCTCGTCGAGTCGGCTCCTGCCAAGATCAAAGAGGGTCTCAACATGGACGACGCCAAAGCCCTTGCCGCCAAGTTCGAGGCAGAGGGTGCCAAGATCGAGATCAAACCCGCAGCCTAGTTTTGCCGTTTCAACAAAGGGGAGGCGTTCTGATTTTTGTTCAGAACGCCTCCCCTTTATCCTATCTATTGATGTATCAGCCTACCACACAAGTTACTCCAGAGCAAAAAACTCAAGTATCCGCTCCTTTTTCTCTGCCCCTGTTTCCAGAAGGACATAGAATCCAACCTGCTTCGAACCCTTAATATCTGCCCCTAACGCGATGTAGAGTACTTTCCCTTCCAACTTGGGACTTTTCCAAATTGGTTTGGCATCCCCGTTTGGATTCGGGAAAATATCACCTCCATCCAAAACCGCAATATGGGAATCTTCCTGCGCCTGCCAAGAAAATAACCCAAAAAGGCTACCTTCTTTGCGGGGGTCAAAGATGCGAGCTATTGCCCCCTTCTTAACCTCATCAGGAAACGGCATCATCTCAAAGAACGCACGTGGAGGGTCTAGTGTCACCGAACGCAAAGAGCCACCTTTCGGCTGGAAATCTGGCACATTGTCACCCTCTTTGAAAATGTCTTCCGTAGACAAATCTACCAAAAACATTTTAGGGCGCGTGTTTCGAGTCAGTGAGGTAACAGCCTCTGTGCCATCTATCAGGCTCATTGCCGCAACCGTCTCATCAAAATTGAAGCTCTTTTTCTGAATAAATTTGTCTTTTTCCCAGAAGAAGGTTCCCCCCGGCGCAACAATGAGAGCGGGCTTCCCTTTCACGAAGTTCCCAACCACACACTTCGTTCCGTCCTTACCCAATGCAAGGCTAGCCTCCTTCTCCGGTTTCCCCTCCACCACTTTGTGAACGACAAGGTTGTTATCCTCGCCTAGAGTGAGCAGGCGTAGCTTGTTATCTCCCATAACGTCTGCCACAAGTGCACGCGAAGTCCCAACAGGGAGGCTCATTTTCCATGAAGACTTAAAGCTTAGGGCAGAGTTTGGATTCGCAGGCTTCTCCTGAGCGTTTATGGCAACAGCCCCTGCTCCACACATTAAGGTGATCAGCGCAGTGGCTCCAGTAATCGACTTGAGGGCTATCATACCTCTCTCCTTTCAACACTCGACTATGACGGCTAACGCGGTTTTGTCCGCGTATCAATTCTGACGGAGTGAGGTACGAGACGGTTTCGGTATTGCACAAGCAACCGTTGTGTTGAATAGTTCACACTCTCTCACTCAGCCCCCTGTTTTCTTCACCGTCATGCCCGCCCGCCAGTGTTGTCCGGCACACATCTTTATAGGCGCATATCCCGCAATGCTTGCCCGGCTTCGCCGTAACCTGAGCTTGTCCAATCTCTGTAACAACATCTACAGCAGCGGTCTCGGCAGTACGCATCAACTCCTCAAACTGCGTGCGGTTCAATGCCTTCACCGTGGCTCCTGCCTCTCCTGACACGGGGCGAAACTGTGCAGGTGGGGCAATATGGGGCATATATAGCCGAGGTCTGCCGGGTTGATGCACAGCATCGTAACAACCAACCCCAGCAGTAAGTCCAAAGACCCGTTCCAATGCCAACAGATACAGCGGTAACTGAAGGCTCTCTCCTTGCACCATTGCACCCGGTTCAGGAGCGTTTCCTAGTTTATAGTCCATCGCCAACGCATAGCCACCTGCCGTGTCCATATCCACCCGATCCACCACTCCGCACACCTTCACAGTACGATCATTCTCTCGCCCTGTCAGTTCCAACGCCTCACGCCGAGAGGCGTTATCCAATTCAATTGAGTCGGTTCCTGCACGGTCTTCATCCTCTCCTCCTGTTCGGTTACCCAACTCCATTCCAAATGCTAGCTCAAAATATTGGGGAACCATCTTAAAGAGAGGTGCGAATCGAGTCTCGCGCTCCGCAAAACCCTCCAGGGCATCCCAAAGCATCCGCCCTATCATCGCGACTCTATGAGAAACGTCATCCAATTCCTCTTCGGCAAGCACCTCTTCCAAAACTTTGCGCAACTCCGCCACGAGAGTCTCTTGCTCGGTAGGAACAGATGCCCCACTCGCCTTTTTGCCACGAAAATAGCGGCGCAAAACGGTGTGAAGCAGTGTTCCCTGCGCCCGCAAATGCCCTACCTCATCGTCTGAGTTTAACCGCCAAACATATCGCATAAGGTACTGAAACGGGCATCTGCGGAATGCCTCCAGCTCGCTTACACTGTAGACACTCTTTCCCAAAGAAAACGCCTCGCGAAGACCGGGGTCTTTAATCTTGGGGAGACTTGGCTCGCATCGGGAGCGCAGGACGCAAGTGCCCCCCGCCTTGTCTCCTTCTAGTGCTTGCCGTAAAAGTACAATAGCCCCCTCTTGACATCTTCGCAACTCCTCACGCGTGCTCCCAGTGGGATCAAACAGATTCGCACAGGCAGAAAGCAACCTATCGGCATCGGAAACCACCTCTTCAGAGCGCGGTGCGACATCTGCCAACGTCCGTGATACCGTGACAAGATGCTCCTGCCACCCTCGCGAAAAAAGGGAACGAACTTCGTCCAAATAGAAAGACGGCAATGCATCCGATTCGTCGGAGGTGCGTGGAAAAGAGAGGATTAGCTGTTCACGGGGAGCCGTCACGGCAAAATAGAAGAGCAAGCGTTCATCGTCTGTGCGTCCCCGTTGCTCTTCCAAATCAAATCCTGATACGCGACGCAGTACAATCCGCTCCGAATCACGAAAGAACGGGTCTTCTGTGATTCTGCGTGGAAACACCCGCTCAGTCAACCCCATCACCGCCACAAATCGCGCCGGGAACTGCCTAGTCTCGTATGGCTCCACGACACGGACGCGCCCCTCTTCTTCCACTGCCAACGCGGAAGCACTCTCCCAAGCCATCACCAACGCATCAAAAAACTCCTTTGCAGTGACCGCAGAACGCCCTCCCAAGAGCGTCATCTGCGCTAAGGCATCCAAGACCTCGTCAGCAACCTTCCAGACGGCTCTATCTCGCACAGCACGCAACGTTTCGCCATGCTCTATCTGCTCTAGTAGCCCAAATATCTCGATGGCAGAACGCACCCTCTCTACAAAAAAAACAGGGGAGGCATAAGCCCGATGCAGCGATTCCTCAAACACCATAATGCGCTCGAAGGTGCTGCGTATACTAGCATAACCGTTCTCCTCCTCTCCCACCAAGCCAAGCCATTTCTCACGCCCCTCACGCACCCGTTGAGAACGCGCCATTTTACGAAGGGCGTCTGCCTCTAGCTTGTCTGGAAGTGTATAACTCGACTTTAAGAACGCCAGTACATCCTCTCTCTGCCACCCCTCCAAGACAATTCGAAACAAAGCCATCACGGTCTTCAGGAGGGGGTTCTCCCCCAACCTCTCCGCTCCATCCACACCAAGAGGGATTTCATAGCGTTCAAAGACGGAGGAAAGAATAGGCGCATACTCGCCCTGAGTTCGCAGAACTATCTTAAAATCATCCCACCGACACCCCCCATTATCAAAAAGCCTCCGAAACTCTCGCGCCACCATCTCCGCCTCCACGTAGTTATTGGGCGCATCAAACAATAAGATCGGATTGTGAACCCTCACAGGAGGCAGTGGTTCAGGTTCCTGTGGTGTCGCAAAAAGTTGGGATTCAAGATACGATAATGGAGAGAGAGAGCGGTTGGCTTCGAGGCTAATCTCTTGAGTGTCGAACTCTTGTCGCAAAGTGTGCAGTGTGCGCTCTGAGGCAGAGAACAACAGCGGTCGTGAGGTGTCAAAGGGCAAGGTGACCACCAACTCAACGCCACTACTTTGCCCCGCAACGGCTTGTAGAAACTTAATCTGCGCCCGGTTCAACCGGAAGAAGCCATCCACCAATACCAACTTCGGACTGCCGGGCAACACTAAACGCTCCTCTAATCTACGCGTCGCATAGTGTAGTTGATCTTCTGAATCAGTAAGACCGTTTGAGCGTAGGAAATGCTCATAGGCTCCGAAGAGACGCGCAAACTCCTCCGTCTTTCGAATAAATGTTTCACGTTCCCCAGCGGTCTTAAGTCGTTCTGCACTCTCCCGCAAGGCATTCGGAGTGATGCAAGCCAGTTTCCATTCCCGAAACCGCGCGATCAACTCACTCACAAAGCCCGATGAGCCTCGCATTTGCCCCAGAAAACCCTCTGGATGTAGGGTTTTATCGCAAATATCCTCCACTAGCAGTCGTTGGAAGGGAGTGCTTAATATGCGACTACTCTCTGTCAGATGTAGTGTTGCAATCTCGTGAACAAAACGCCGGAAAGGAACGATATTGGTCTTAAAATCGGCAATAGGATAGCCAGTGCGCCTAGCAAGCTCCGCTCGCACCAGTTCTGCTTCCCCATCAGAAGCAACCACCAATAGCGCATGCCCCAACGATTGCTGAAATCGCTCCTGTAGCCATTGCGTCTTACCGCTTCCAGCTGAGCCCATTACGATTGTCAACCTAGGTTTGGGCGTTTCAAATGTCATCAGATACCTCTTCCAATCCTAATTGAGAGTGTTCTCATCAAAATATGCAGTAGCCACCGCGAGAGGCTATCTTGGCAAAACATAGGGCATAAGAGACAGCTGCCCCAGACACTGCTATACGAGCTAGTATCTCAATTTCCTCTAGTAGGCGTGTCCGTTCGCGTTGTAGTTGTGCTAGTTCTGGGTCTCTTGGGTGGCTATAAGTTTATTTGCGTTGATATTTTCTGTTGTTAGCATCTCTGTTTCACTTTTCGATTGTGGTTGTCAATGAGCAATTGGAAGCGTTGAGTGATGTCGTCTTGAATGTTAGCACTCACTCCGCAAGAGCGACGCACAAAACCCGACTGCCGCTGACGCCATTTCGTGTTCAAGCCTTCCACAATACTGGTCAATCCGCTCCCTTTGTCGCAAGCGGTGTGCTGGTCAGTGCCAAACAGACGGGAGTACGCTCCCCAATGGTCGGTGCAAATCGGCTTCGCCTGATATTCTTTGGGAACCAGTGACCAAGCCTGCTCTAAAAGAGTATCGGTGCGGTCTCCAAAGGCGAAACTCAGAACCTGATGCGTCGTGCGAGAGGCGACTATCCAGAGCCAGAGGGCAGGTGTCTTACAGACACAGAGTTCATCTATCTCCAGAACCTCCTCTTCGGGAGCTGGAACCAGAGTGGAGGCGATCGGTTCTAAGGCGTCCGCCCTTTTTTTCGCAGAGCGCGAATGGTCTGCCTTCCGACTTTAAGGGATCGGGCTATCCCTCTTTGCGAGATACGTTCGGTGAGAAGTTTTTGGATTTGCTCCTCTTTTTTGGGTGTCATGGCGCGACTGTTAGGGTTCGGCGCGAACGTCTTTTTGCAGGTCTTGCAGAGGCAACGTTGAGAACCCGAACGGTTCTTGCCGCATTTGACGACATGGTCGGGCTGGTTACAATAGGGACAAAGTAAACTTATCATGCAAGCAGTTTACCATAAACGCCCTAAAACCCATAACCAAGGTGAAGGAGATGGGCGCGGTTATAAACGCTCGCATGGGTCTCAATACATGGGCGGCGTTCTTCGGCTCGGATGAAAGCACCGTCATTGCGGGGGATGTCGCTATGCTGGAACCGGAAGTCCCCGCCGTTTTGAGGGCGTTACGCGCCAACGGGCTGGAAATTGTCGCCATTCACCACCACATGACAGGCTCCAAGCCCATGCTGATATTCCTGCACTACTGGGGCAAGGGGCCCGCCGAAAAACTCGCGATGAGTTTCAAGTCAGCGTTGGATATTCTGGGCAAAGGCGGCGCAGGAATGAAGATGGGGCATTAGGCTCTCAAGGAGCGTCGACTTCAGCCGACGCTCCAACGATTCAGACACGAGAATAAAACCCTCCCTCACAAATTACAAATAAAATACGCTTCTGGTCAAGGTATACTATTTCCCATGAAGCGACATTTTCCAACAGAAATACTACTTGCGCTACTCCTATCTTTCCTGATGTCGTCAGGGACGATAGGCTACTGGCATTGCGGTAGTCGAATCTGCGGAAACGTTTTCTGGCGTAACTGTTGCGATGACCACGAGGATGACCATAGATCGAAACAAGATAACCACTCCCACGAAACTACCGGAACGTCCCTTCATTCCTCACACCTCCCTTGTGAATTTGCGCCATCTCACACCCTGATCAACGCGGGCGTTACCGCAAATCTGTCTTTTGTTCCTTCAAGCATTGCACTGCCTATTCCGTGCATGGCGTTGCCTGTTGTTACAGAGAGTGAAATCCTCTGCTATCCTGAAACACGCGGACCTCCCCTGTCGTCTCATCAAAACCTTTCCGCCTGCCTCCGCGCTCCTCCTATAGCCTGACTTTCCCTTTTTATCGTTGTTTAAGCCGGATTCGTCAGCGCTTTGTGTCGCCTCTCTTTTGTGCCTGCCTGACCTTCGGCTCTACGGGAATGTCAGGAGGATTCTTCATTGCGTTATCTCATGGTTCTCTTACTCAGTATCGCTCCGGGATTTGTTCTTGCGCAATCGGCAGTCTCAGCGTTGACGATTGATGACGCCGTCTCTATTGCGATTAGGAGCAACCCAAAACTTTCCGCCGCCGTTCATGATGTCAAGGCGTCTCAGTCGGGAGTCTTGTCTGCACGCTCGCTCGCAGAGCCCAGCATTCTTTTTACGCCCGGTATCACTTCACTATCGGGAACAGGTGAAGAACTACTCATCTCTCAACCGCTTGAACTGAACGGGACACGCACGGCGCGGACAGGAATAGCCGCTGCAAGGTTGCGTCAAACGCAAGCGCAGTCCGTCATTGAATTGCGCAATCTCGTTTTCGCCGTCAAAACCGCCTATTATGAACTCGTTCGCTCACAAGAACACCTCGCACTAACGCATGACTTGCTGAAAACCGCTGAGGAGTTCGACCGTATCGTTCGCCGTCAGGTGGAACTCGGTTCGCGCCCCGGCATTGACCAGACCCATACGGAGATCGAAGTTCTACGGGCGCACCAACAGGTTCGCCTCGCCGAAGGTCAAAAAGGCGTCGCTCTAGCCGCCTTGAACACCCTATTAGGGCGCGAACCTTCCACTCCCGCAGGTTCGCTCTCTCTGCTCTCTCCGCTCTCCAATACTCCCCATGCTAGAAATCGCGAATCCCTCTTCCGCCAAGCCCTATCCGACCGCGCCGAAATCAAAGCGGAATTAGCGGCGGGCGATATATTTAGGCAGGAGGTGCGCCTGACTCGCGCACAGGGGCTACCAGACCTTGCGCCCCAGTTTCGTGCAGGGAGTGTAACTCGACGTTTTGACGACTACGGAATTGGCATCGCTATTAGCCTACCTCTATTCGACTATGGTAGCCGTCGCAATCGCATCCGACAGTCGGAAGAGTCCGTTCGCGCACAGGACTCTAGGGCGGAAGCCGCCCGCAATCAGGTACGGCAGGAGGTTCAGCAAGCCTTGGAACGCTTGCAATCTGCGGAAGCGGCTCTAAGAGAGTACGATGGGGGGTTGCTCGAAAAGACGCAACTTCTGCTGGAAGCCAGTCGCAAAGGATTGGAAGCCGGACAGACAAACATCGTCGCCGTATTGGAAGCCCAACGCACTTTTCGTTCGGTGCAAACAGAGAGACTGAACGCCCAGATAGCCTATGTACAGGCGGAGGCGGAGTTGGAACGAGCTACAGGAGCAACGCCTTCCACACTTTTGAAGGCGCTATTAGGGAAAGGTCACAATCTAAAATGAGTTCCTCCATTCAACGTAAAGGAGCGCCTCTCCTCATCCTTCTGGGATTTCTGGTCGTGGGAGGCGGTTCCTATCTGCTAGGGCGTTCCGCGACAAAAGCGCCTTCTGCTCCGCCTGCCGCCCCCGCAAAGGAAGGAAAGTCCGCCGCTAAGGGGACAGTGAAACTTGAGGGAGAGACCTTGCGCCTGGCAAACCTCGAAATCGGAGCGACGCGCATGGCTTCTCTCGCCTCTCGCCTAACGGTAACCGGACAGGTGGAACCCAACTTATCGGGCATAGTGAAAGTAACGCCAAGAACCGAGGGCAAGATTATTCAGTTACTGGTGAATGTGGGAGATACGGTGCACGCCGGACAGACGCTCGCGGTGATACAAAGCGAAAAACTACATGAGGCGCAAATCGCCTACCGCCTCGCCCTCAAGCGTGTCGCCCTGGCGCAAAGCGTTCTGGCGCGTCGCAAAAAGCTGGCGGCATTGGGCGAATATGGAAAGCCCAGTCTTGAAGCGGCGCGAATTCGCGTCGTCGAGGCGCAAGGCGACATTCAGAAAGAGCGCAACGAGGTCGCTACCGCACAGTCGGTGGTCGCAGAGATGGAGAGCCAACGCCACGCCCTCCAAGCCGCGCAGTCTCAGGCGAAAACACGTAAGGAGACGGCTTTGAGCCGTTCCGCTCGCGCCGAAGCGCTGTTCAAAGAGCGGCTCATGTCACGCCAGGACTGGGAACAGGCGCAGGCGGATGTCCGACAGGCGCAGGCGGATGTGGACGCGGCGGAGGCGAATCTCGCGCAAGGGGACGCCAAAATTCAGAGCGCAAAATCGCGTCTCAACGCGGCGAAGGAGGCTCTGGAGTCGGCGGGAAAACAGGCAGAACTCGCGCAACAGGCATTGGTTCGTTCCGAAGCGGTCTATAAGGGCAAATACCTGACCAGTAAAGAGGTTAGCGAAGCCGAGACCGCGTACCAACAGGCGCAGATTGAGGCGGATGGCGCTCTGGATGATATTGAGTTGCTGGGCGGCAAACCGGGCGATCTGCACTCCATTCCCGTTATAGCCCCCATCGGCGGGCGCGTCACCGAACGCATCGCCACGCTAGGCGAGACGGTTGCCGCTGACAAGCCTCTCATGGTTATCCTGAATTCACAGACGGTTTGGGTGCAACTCAACATCTACCCCAAAGATATGACAGGACTTCGCATTGGGCAGGCGGTACGAGTAAGTGCGGAGACCATGCCGGAGCGCGTTTTCCGGGGAACGCTTTCTTACATCAGCGATACAGCGGATGAGACGACACGGACAGTGAAGGTGCGTTGCGCTATCCAGAATGAAGGGGGAGGATTGAGACCCGGCGTCTTTGTCAAGGGCGAAATTCTCGGAGCGAGAGGCAAGCCTACGCTTACCGTTCCCAAAGACGCGGTACAGTTTGTAGACGGGAAACCTGTTGTCTATGTCCCGACTAAGCAGGAAGGCGAATTTAGGGAACAGAGCGTTGAAACAGGCGCAAAGTACGAGGATACGATAGAGATTCTCTCTGGATTGCAAGCGGGAGACCGCCTGGTGACAAAGAACGCCTTTCTGGTTAAATCGCAAGCCATGAAGAGCGAACTAGGAGAGGAATAGAGATGATACAAGCCATTCTACGCTTCTCCATTAAACAACGTGTCTTCGTGGTTATCGCCTCCCTGTTGCTTATCGGTTTTGGTATCTACAACGCAACTCTCTTGCCCATTGACGCCGTGCCGGATGTCACGAACAAGCAGGTTCAAATCAATACCGTCGCGCCTGCCCTCGGACCGGAAGAGGTTGAACGACAGATAACATTCCCATTGGAACTTGCGCTAGCAGGGCTACCGCATCTACAGGAGACTCGCTCCATTTCGCAGTTTGGGTTATCGCAGGTCACTGTGGTCTTCGATGACGAGGTGGATTTGTACTTCGCCCGCCAACTGGTCAACCAACGCTTGCAGGAGGCGAAGGAGTCGCTTCCCGCCGATGTCCGCGCCGAGATGGGACCCGTCAGCACAGGTCTCGGCGAAATCTACTATATTCGCTTGCAAGGGGAGAAATATTCTCTGATGGAGCGACGCACGATGATGGATTGGATCGTGCGCCCGCAGCTACTCTCTGTTCCCGGGCTGGCGGAAGTGAATACCTGGGGCGGTATGGCGCGACAGATACAGGTCGCTATAGACCCGCAGAAACTTCGCGCCTACGGTTTGACAGTGCCTAATGTTGTTCACGCTGTCTCCGCTAACAACCAAAATGTAGGCGGAGCCTACCTAAAGCGTGGAGCTGAGCAACAACTGGTTCGAACAGTCGGCATCATCCACAATAACGATGACATCCGGAACATTGTCGTAGGGGCGCACGAGGGCGTTCCCATCACTATTGGGCAGATAGCGAATGTTTCAGATGCGGCAGTAGTTCGACAGGGAGCCATGTCGCAGGATGGAGAAGGCGAGCAGGTCTATGCCATCACCATGTTGCTCATTGGGGAGAATGGGCGCATCGTCGTCGAACGGGTCAAAGACCGCTTGAAGCAGATACAGAAGTCGCTCCCTGAAGGGACTCAGTTGGTCGGATTTCTAGACCGTGCGGAACTTATTAACCGCACCCTGAAAACCGCCGCTACGAACCTGATGGAAGGCGGGATTCTGGTCATCGTCGTTCTGTTCGCCTTCCTCCTGCAACTTCGCGCAGGTCTGATTGTGAGTAGTGTCATCCCGCTCTCCATGCTCATTGCGATTATTGGGATGCGCTACTTTGGCGTCTCCGCGAACCTGATGAGTTTGGGCGCAATAGACTTCGGCATAATCGTAGACGGCGCGGTTATCATTGTGGAGAACTGCGTCCGTCAACTGGCGGAACGGAGGCTGGAGCACCAGAGAGAACTCACCGAGAAAGAACGGCTAGATATCGTCTATGAGGGCACGGTTCAGGTGCTTAAACCGGGCATTGCGGGCGTTATCATCATTCTCGCCGCCTACGTCCCTATTCTGACCTTGACCGGGCTGGAAGGGAAAACCTTCCGACCAATGGGAATGACTGTTATCTTTGCGCTATTGGGAGCCTTACTCCTCTCCTTCACGCTGGTTCCTGCGCTCTGCGCCTTTTTCCTCAAGGTGAAGACAGAACGCGAAAATCCCATTGTCGGGTGGCTGGCGCGACTCTATCGCCCAACATTAGAAAAGAGCCTTCGCTACCGCTACCTCACCGTCAGCGCGGCGGCGGTCTTTCTAGGCTTTTGCCTGTTCATGGCGTCTCGGCTTGGTAGCGAGTTTATGCCGCAACTGGACGAAGGTGCTTATGCGATTGAGGCTATCTACGCGCCCAGTATCTCTCTGGAACAGGTTGTGGAACGCGCAGGGGTCGCGGAGAAGGTCATTCTGGACAAATTCCCCGATGAGGTGAAGAATGTCGTCACCCGCATTGGTCGCCCAGAAGTTGCAACCGATCCGATGCTGGTCAACCAGACAGACGTACTGATTGACCTCTATCCGCCGGAAAAATGGAAGAAAACGAAACTAAAGGCGGAGTTGACGAAACTCATGGCGGAAGAGTTGGACAAAATACCCGGGCTACACACCAGTTTCTCGCAACCTATCGAGATGCGAATGAGCGAACTGATTCAAGGGGTGGGTGTCCGTGCGAACCTTGGGATTAAACTCTTCGGACCCGACCCGGACGTGTTGGCGAGAGAAGCCAATCGTATTTCTCGTATCGCCTCCAGCGTTCCCGGCGCGGCGGATGTAAAAGCGGAAACAACGCAGGGGTTGCCGCAACTCCAAATCGCGATACGTCGTGATAAAATCGCCCGCTACGGAATTAACGTCGCGGATGTGAATGAGGTGGTCGAAGCGGCGGTCGGCGGTAAGGTCGTCACCACCATTAGCGACGGCGCGACACGAGTAGATGTCTCCGTCCGTATGCCGCAGTCTTTCCGAGACGACCCCGACAAGATAGGAAATATTCTGATTTCTACATCAGACGGCAAACAGATACCCCTCTCTCAACTCGCAGACATTACGAGCATGGAGGGACCTGTACAGATCAGCCGTGAGAACGGACAGCGGCGCATTGTCATTCAGACCAACGTGCGTGAGCGTGATTTGGGCAGTTTTACGGAAGAGGTGAAACAACGGTTGGAGAAAGAGTACAAACTGCCGACCGGCTACCGCTTGGAGTTCGGCGGCACGTATGAGCAGTTACAGTCTGGCAGAGCCCGCTTGGCGATAGCCACGCCACTCACCTTTGCGCTCATCTTCCTGCTCCTGTTCACCACGTTCGGCAGCCTCAAGCAGGCGGCTCTGGTCTTTACCGGGATACCCTTCGCTGTCACAGGCGGAATACTCGCCTTGACGCTACGCGGGATGCCGTTCTCCATCTCGGCAGGAATAGGATTCATTGCTCTCGCTGGAATCGCGGTGTTAAACGGGGTTGTTATGGTCACGTTCATCAACCAGTTGCGAGAGGAAGGACTCTCTGTGCGAGAAGCGACCCTGCAAGGAGCAATGGCACGACTACGACCCGTTCTTATGACCGCCGCAGTAGCCGGAATCGGGTTTATGCCGATGGCGCTCTCGCATAGCGCAGGAGCGGAGGTGCAACGCCCTCTGGCGACGGTCGTTATAGGCGGGTTAATTACGGCGACTGCGCTGACTCTCTTAATTCTGCCGACGCTCTACGCATGGTTTGAGTACAATCCGCCACATACCGAGGTATGAGGAGATCTTATGTTGCTTCGGAACAAGACACAGAGACTCCTTAGACACGAACCGCCCCTCCTTTTCGCTATTTTTCTGGACTTAGTAGGCTTTGGAATGATGTTCCCAGATGTTCAATTACGTGCGGAAAGATATGGGGCGACAGGTTGGTTGATTGGTATCGTGCTGGCGAGCTACTACCTGGTGCAAATGATTGCATCTCCTCTTTGGGGACGCCTGAGTGATCGTATAAGCCGGAAGACTGTGCTGGTACTCTGCGGTTCTCTCTCGGTAGGTTCCATGGTGATATACGCACTGGGGCAGACTCTAGGAGCAATGCTCTTTAGTCGAATTGTCGCTGGTGTTGGAGCGGCTAATGTCGTCATCGCGCAAGCGTATCTCAGCGACTCCAGCGAGGAGGCAACCCGTGCGACTGCACAAGGGCGCATGAGCGCCGCAATTAGCGCCGGGCTTGTACTAGGTCCAGTTATCGGAGGGGTTCTTGCCTATAGAGGCGGGAATTTTCTCTTGGGAATGGTCGCTGCAACCGCTTCCGGGATCGGGCTACTATGGATCATAGTCGCGGTTCCCGCAGGAGTCTCATCCAGAAAACTGGGTGGGACTCCAAAAAGGGAGATTTTTTGTTCCTCTCCAAAAAGTCGGGATTGTGGTAGATTCTCTGTATCGTCCCTTTAAGGAGAGTTCCCATGCCCCGCGTCCGTGTAGTACTCGAAGATGACAATGGTAATCCTCTGCCCGACACCGAGCAGATATATGTTCTGGATAG
>CAMCUQ010000027.1 GCA_945878775.1 Chthonomonas calidirosea | reverse complement strand
GAAACAAAAAGGTCGATGGCATCACCGCAATCAACGATTATACCGACAAGACCGGAATGCGGGTTGTGGTTGAGCTACGGCGCGATGTTATGCCGAAGCGGATTGTGAACTTCTTGCTGAAGCACACCTCTTTACGTCAGACTTTCGGTATTATCATGCTGGCATTGGTGAACGGGCAACCGCGCACGCTGACGCTGTCAGACTTGCTGAAGCACTACCTGAACCACCGTCGTGAGATTATTATTCGACGCACCCGTTTTGAGCTTGGACGAGCAAAGGCGGCGGCACATATCCGCGAAGGGTTGCAGATCGCCCTCAACTTCCTCGACGAGATCATCGCGATCATTCGTGCCTCCTCCAGTGGCGAGGCTGCGCGAAGTGAGATGGTGACACGCTTTGGACTAACCCAGATTCAGGCAGAGGCGATCCTCAATATGCAACTCCGCCAGATCGCACAGCTAGAACGCCAAAAGATCGAGGAGGAGTACAAGGGACTGCTCAAGCAGATGGCGCAACTGGAAGATATTCTTGTCAATCCGGCGCGTCTACTCCGCATTATGAAAGACGAACTTCGGGGCTTGCGAGATAAGTATGGCGATGAGCGCAGAACCCGTATCTTGCCCATGGAAGCGGAAGACATCAACGACGAAGACCTGATCCCAGAGGAAGAGACACTCGTCACGATCTCTCGTGATGGCTATATCAAGCGTGTTCCCCTCGACACATACCGAGATCAGAAGCGGGGCGGCAGGGGCAAACAAGCGGCAAACCTCAAAGAGGAAGACCAACTGGCGCACCTCTTTGTCGCGACAACAACCCACTATATACTCTTCTTCACAAACCGAGGGCGCGTCTATCGCCTGAAAGCGCATGAGGTTCCTTCGACCTCTCGAACGGCGCGTGGTCAACACATCAACAACTTTATTCAGACGAATGCGGGAGAGCAAATTACCGCCATTCTGCCCATTAAGGATTTCAAGACGGAAGGTTTCCTTGTGATGGCAACTGAGTATGGAGAGATCAAGCGCACGGCTCTCAAAGAGTTTACAAACTTGCGCTCGAATGGATTGAACGCCTTCGATATTGAAGAGGGAGACAACCTGAACTGGGTGAAGCATACCGATGGCACACAAGAGGTGATGATGGTGACTTCGGGTGGAATGTCGATTCGCTTCCCAGAGTCGAAGGTTAATGCTCGTAGTCGTACTGCGGGCGGTCAGCGTGGTATTGAGATGCGAGACGCGAAAAAGGAAGAGTTGATAGACCGCGTTGTAGCGATGGTCGTTGTGAGTGCTACAAGCAAATGGTTGTTAGTATGTAGCGTCAAAGGTCTTGGGAAACGTACTGAACTGTCGGAATACAAGGCGCAGGGACCTGCAGGTAGAGGCGTGATGACGATGGACATAACCCCTAAGACTGGCAAAGTGGCGGATGCCGTGTGCGTGGAGCCTGATGACAAGCTAATGATTCTAACAGAGCATGGAGTACAACTTCGTCTTGATATTGACAAAGAACTCAATCGGCAACTAAAACGAAACACGCAGGGAGTCAAACTAATCACTCCGGATGATGGAGACAGAGTGGCAACCATTGAGCGCATTCTGAATGTCGCCGAAGTGGATCAGCATATCAATGGAGCGGTAATCAACGGAGTGCCTTAGCCCGTTACCACAATCGAGGGTTTTGAAAGAGAGTGCTGAAGGGAAAATATACCTCCCTTTGGCACTCTCGTTTTGTGAGAGTGTCTGTGGGCAAGCATTCTACAAGAGGCTCTTCTATAGGAAATAAGTGTTGTGGTTATAGGGTGATTGCGTTTTAATTCCGGGGCTTGCCATCTGTTTTACCAAGAGGAAAGCCTCCATTCCAGTTGTAGAGGTTCTCTCCAATCCTGCCATAGAGGGTATCGTGCATCGGATCGGGATTGTAGTAGCTCACTTTTACGGTAACGATATGGCCATCTGCCGCGACGATAGCGATTTTGCCTGTTCGTGCAGAGGGAAAAGGAGAGAATCCCTCAACCCGCTCAGTCATGTCGGTATACTCCGTCAGCGCAATTGGGCGAGTGTCGTCTTGGAATTGCGGAGGATGGAGCGGATCACGCCATGCAGAACCAGCCTCAACAAAAAGCGCGGTTTGTGCAGGGAGTTCAAGATTGCTCAGAGGAAAGGAGCCTTTTCCAAAGGTGTTCCAGAACCGAGAGTTGAAGGCGTAGCCACTTCGCACTGCAAACCCTTCTGTCGCGTGCCTGGTACTTGGTAAGATAGGGTTGACGGGGTTCTCAACATCTTCAGCATCGATATAGGGCTCCAGAAAGTCTGCCCATGTCTTCACCGAGTGATCGGGGAGCGTAAGCCGAATAGGCATAGGACGCGAATCCCAGTCCTGAGCATAGAGCAGAACCCCAATGCCCAGCCTTCGGAGGTTCGTTAAGCCGAGTTGAAGCCGTTGGTCCTCTTGAGATTTTTTCCAAAGTAAGACAGTGATCCACAAACCGACTGCTACCAATAAGAATGGTAAAAACCGCTTCACCCCTAGTGTTCCCATGAATACTTCTCGATCCGCTTCGCTCCAATCGTAAGAGCGATGAAAATGATGTAGAGCGTAAGCAGGGCATGAAAACAGACCACGCCTAGCCCAATATAGGTTGCCATATTCCCCTCCCAAAAATTCGTTGCAAACCATGCGCCTGCAAATAGGAGTGTGGTTAGAACCATATAGCCCATCGAGCCAAAGAACCCCAAAATCATTGCCCAAGTGCTGACACGGTGCGCGGGGTTCTCATAGATGAAGCGGGGAAAGGAGGCTGAAATGCCGACTCCTATAGCACATAAGCCCGACGCACAGAGCAAGGCAAAGAGGGGCAAAATAAGCACATAGAGATAGTCTACTCGACAGACGATGGTGGTAAACAAAATAATGATGGCACTGATTCCCCCAGAGATGCCTGTACTCATTACAAACTTTCCCCAAAGGAGTTGTCTCCCCCCATTGGGCGAGGCAAGGTATTGCCAAAACCCTCGACCCTCTAGCCCAATGGAGGAGAGGGAGAGGATGCTCGACTGCATAAACAGAATAACAATCACCATGCTGCTGGCAAACGGAAAAAGCTCTTCCCGAACGGAGAGCAGAGAGCCACGTCCCATGAGCAGAAAGGGAACAATGAAGAGCAGGGCGGGCATCATCATTTGGGAGAGCAGGATACTATCGCGGGTGATATAGAGGAGGTCTTTCCGAAGGACGGCGACTGTGGGAGGAGAGAAAAGCCGATACCAGCCCCCGCTCATGCCAATGTTAGCATCCGCAAGTGTTCTGCCCCCTTCGTTCTCTTCTGTCACACTCGCCGCCGAGATAAGGCGTTCTCCCAAGAGCAGGCAGAAGCCGAATACAACGCCATTGAGTGCGCCAATAAAAAGGAGTGACTGTCCTGCCTGAAGACTATTGAAGCTTGCCCCGGAGGAGAGGGAGCGCAATAGAACAACAAACCACGCGGAGGGCGCAATGTGCGGGATAAAAGAGGTTTGATTTCGGAGGCTTGCCACAGAGGTGATTGAGGTTCCCAACATTCCGAGGCGCACGGGCATTCTCTGCGTTTCAAGAATGAAGATCACACAGACAGCTATTGCCATGAGCGCGTTGAGAATAGTGATAGCGGAGCGGATACGGCGCATGCCCAAGATGCCTAGTAGTATTAGCAAGCCCAGAGCGGTGAGAATGGCAGGAAGCAGAACAAAGAGTAGGATGATGAGAGGAACGAGCAGCCAACCAAGCAGGGTGAGATTCAGGGCTGAAGCGCAGGCAACAATGGCAGGAATCCCCAAAATGGTGAATTGAAGGGAGCTGATGACCGTAGCATCTATCAACTTTGCGGCAATGATGGTGCGCGGTGGCACTGGGGCATGAAAGAGCAGATTGTATTCGGAAGACTGGAGTAGTGTGGAAGCAATAAAAGGAACTGCCCCCGCAAAAAGAAAAAGCAGGAGCAGATAGAAGACCTGATAGGCGACTTCGACGAGGAGATCGACCCGCGCCGCAAAACGAAAGAGCGAAAAGAAAAGCCCGTAGACCAAAAGAAACAGCCCTACCCCCAAGAGGCTCAGCCCAATGGAAAGCAAGGGATGGTTCTGGAGAGAGTCTCTCGCCACGTTTTTGGCAGAGAGAAGTCGTGTCCTCATCAAAAGCAGAAACATGACTTATGCCTCCTTGGGTCTACGAAAGAGGGATGCCTCAATGTGCGTAAGGTGCTACAAGACGCCCTACGCGATGCGGTTTAGGCGTCCTTGGAAATAGGCGACAGTCTCACGAAGCCCCTCTTCAAGCGATACCCGTGGCTCCCAGCCGAGAAGGGTCTTGGCTTTTGTGATGTCTGGGCGTCGCTGTTTGGGATCGTCTTCGGTGAGCATGGGGCGAAACACGATCTCACTAGAACTATCGACGAGATTCTTGATCTTTTGTGCAAACTCAAGCATCGTATGCTCTGTGGGGTTTCCGATATTGATGGGACCCTGTTGTTCACTGGTGATGAGCCGGAATATCCCGTCTATCAGATCGGTACAGTAGCAGAAGGAGCGGGTCTGCGTCCCTGCACCATAGACCGTGATCGGCTCGCCCGTGAGTGCCTGCCTCATGAAGTTCGGCACGACGCGTCCATCATCAAGGCGCATACGGGGTCCAAAGGTATTGAAGATACGCACAAGCTTCGTGTCTACGTTGTAGAGCCTGCGATATGCCATAACGATACTCTCTCCATAGCGCTTGCTCTCGTCGTAGACTCCCCGTACCCCTAATGTATTGACGTTGCCACGGTACTCTTCTTGCTGGGGATGCTCTAAAGGATCGCCATAGACCTCCGAGGTGGAGGTGAAAAGAAACCGCGCCCCCTTTTGGCGGGCAAGTTCGAGGGCGTTTTCAGTCCCACGTGAGTTCACGCGCATAATTTCGAGTGGAACCTGTATGAAATCGACGGGACTGGCAGGGGAGGCAAGGTGAAAAACGTAATCAAGCTCTCCGCTATAGGCTATACCCTCGATCACATCCTGATTCTCATAGGAGAAGCGGGGTTCGTTGGCGAGATGGGAGACGTTATCAAGGCTACCTGTGATTAAGTTATCAATGGCAACGACTTCAAACCCTTCCGCCAAAAGACGGTCGCAGAGATGGGAGGCGAGAAACCCAACCCCTCCAGTAATTAACGCACGTGGCATAAAGCGGTCTCTCCTCTAAGGAAAACAGAATAAACCCATGGCAGGATACCTCTTCTCTCCCATATGGTCAAGCCCTTTTCCAATGTACGCATGGTAAGAGCCTATCTATTCAGATAACAGAGGGCGCAATAAGCGACGCCCATGACCTAATTTTGCAAGGTGAAGACGCGGTAAGTGGCTGAATTTACGCACGAAGGTTTTTTTGCGTCATAGGAGTTATGCAAGACAAGGCAGGGAAGACCAGATTGGTTTCAATGGGAACTCTCTCAAGGACTCACGAAAACAGGGGGAGTGTGTAGGGTGAGTTGCTCAAAATGCACCGCCGTCTGGACTGACGCCTACTTGAAAAAGCAGAGTGTGACCACGCTATTCGCTTGTGTTGTGCTACTGTCCTTTCGGCAGAAGCGATAGACCGTTCTCTTTTCGCCAGATATTGATGAGCCGATAGCGTTGCTTATCCAACTCCTTCACGGGCAAAGGGTAGCGAATGGGGTACTTCTTCTTGTCCATCGTATTCAAGTAGATGGCTACGAGATCGCACGTTCGCGGATTATGAAAGGTATAATCCCCGTAAGAGCCGCCCGAAGTATCCTGTCTAGTATCGTTTAGAAACTTCACCAAAATCTTCTCCGCGACCTTGCGATAGGCGACGTTTTGCGAAGACCCAGTGTTACCTTTGCTGTTATCGCAAGATGTAGAGGCTATGTCGCCTAGATGAGAGCTTAGCCAAAACTGATTAAACGCGGACAGATGCCGCTCCACTGCCTTGAGCGCCTCGGCATCACCGCTAGCAATGAGGTAGGAGACCATGCTTTCATTCGCCTCCCGACGCGATTGCCTACACTCTTTAAGCATATACTTTAACGCCCTCGCCTTCTCAAACTCTCCTAACTCGCGAATCGCCGCTACGCGTGCGCCCAGACTCTTTTCCTGTTCCACCCTCTCTTTGAGGAAAGGAACCATCTCAAAGCGAGGCAGTTTGGAGCATAGTTGGAGGAGGTATGTCTTTTCCAACTCGTCTTTGGCGTGCAAAATCCCATACTTAAGCGGTTCTAGCAACGCTTTCGAGTTGTTTCTCTCCAAAAGCAAATCTGCCGCCCAGCGGTCCCCATTCCGTACCCGCTTGCGCAAGCCCTCAACCGAGCAAATCTTTTCAATTTTCTGCAGCCACTCCTTGATCGCGACTTGCTTGCGCCTCTTATATTCCGTAGGAGCAAGGTTCTTAGGCAAGTCGAGAGAGAATCGTTTGCCGCCTGTTATATCGGAAATGAGGGTGCTAACGACTTGTGAGACGCGCCAAATTCCATTCCACCCATCTTTCGTGCGCGAAAGTCTATCATCGTCGCTCGCCTCAGCGAGATAGGGTAGCGCAGGCAGCCCGATTTTACGAAGTTGGTGCGCGGGAGTGCGTCCGTCTGGATTATAGTCAGGTGGCATAAAAGGACCGTAGATATTGGGTGCTTCATGGTTCATCACTTGCGACCCGTTTTGGTCGCGTAGTTGGTAGACCAGCTCCTTGATTTTCTCTATTTGCGACATCTGCTCGAACGTTTTGTGCTGTTCTCGGTTATGTTCTTGTTCTTCACGCACATTCCTTTCGATCAGAGGAATATACTTCAGAATCTCGTTGTCAACGCTGGTAGAACTCCCAAAACGGCGAACGATTGCCTCGCTCCTCTGTAGTAGACTCTCCCAAGAGGGTAGCGTTGGTACAAAAGAGTCGCCTTTCAAATCGTCGGTGATTCTTGCCGCTTCTTGGAAGGCTATTTGTCTTGCAAGCCCTTCCACTGTCGCAAAACTTGGAGAGGTTTTCCACAGATGATATGCTTCAATTGCCTCTTTCTCCAAACCCGCTTTGTGAAAATAGTAAGACATAATCGCAATTTCTATATTGCCTGTGTAGTCTCTAATTCGATAGCTCATAATCCAAAGTGTCTGGTCACGATTTTGTATCGCCTTCAAGTACTCCTTGGCGGTATCTGCAATAGAGATAATCTCGTAGGCGTTTTTAGTGTTTTTATTGCCGTACTCTTGATTGAGAAGTAACTCCTGATTGAATAGATTTGGGTGAAAAATTTCGATGCTTTTTTTACTTTGTTTTAGGAGGAATGCGTAGTCCGTTCTGATAATGTCACGATGACTCTGAGGAGAGTACGCTGGCAGATGAAGGCGCACAAAAGGGAGTTTCTCCGCCTCCGGGTACTTGAGGGAGGCGAACCACTTGTAGAAAGCTTCCCGCTCCTTCGCCTCCGTTTCGGACACGGCGAGGCACGGCGAGATAGCGGCGCACAGCACACACATCAAAAAGAAAAAACGACACATAACGATACCTCCTTCCCTCTAACTTGAGTAGAATCTAGCATGAATGAGCAGTGAAGTCAAGCACGTGCCAAAATAGGAGTGTCGATAGCGGAGCGGGGATACTATTGTGGGTGAGTAGTTTACTCGCTACTTGTCCCAAATGTTCTCCGATAGAGCGACAGACCAAAGCCGGTAAAACACGTTCAGGCAGCCCTCGCTGCTTCTCTGTCGCCTGCCAGACTACCTATACTCCCGTTCTGCAGGAGCAAGGGTACGCGCTCGATATACGGCAACTTGCCCTCAAACTCTGTTTTGAAGGCAACATACGAGTACAGCTTTAACATCATTGACTGCCTGACTACTCTCAGTTAGACACCCCTTTTACGAAATACTCTTTAGAGTCTCCTCAATCTCTTGACATCTGTTCCGCAACCTGCTATCGTTTTGAGGAGGGCGTGCCTTCAGATGCTGTTGGGAGGAGAAAAAACAGAAAACTATGCCAGAGGTAGTCTGTTTGGGAGAGGCTCTTATCGATTTTGTTGCCACAGAGAGTGGCGTCGGCGTGGGAGATTCACCGAGCTTTGTGCGTGCGCCGGGGGGTGCTCCCGCAAATGTCGCGGTGGGCGTGGCACGCTTGGGCAGAGCTTGTGCCTTTTTGGGCAAGGTCGGCGATGATCCCTTTGGTCGGTTTCTTGGAAAGGCGTTTCAAGAGGCGGGAGTCGATATTGGCGGGATGGTCTTCTCCTCGGAGTTCCGAACGGGGCTTGCTTTTGTCTCTTTGGGGGCGGGAGGGGAGCGCGATTTCTGTTTTTTTCGGAACCCTAGCGCAGACATGACCTATACCCCAGCAGAACTAGACACCACACGCATCGACTCCGCCACCATTTTTCATTTTGGCTCGATCACGCTCATTGATGAACCTGCACGAACAACAACGCTGACCGCTGTTCAACGCGCACGCGCAAACGGCACTCTTGTCTCCTACGATCCAAACCTGCGCCCTCCCCTTTGGCAGAGCCTCGACATAGCAAGAAGCACGATCCTCGAAACGCTCTCATTGGCAGATATGGTGAAGGTGAGTGAGGAGGAGTTGGGTTTTCTCTTTTTGAATCGCCCCCCCGATGCGCCCCTAACGGATGATGAACTCAATACCTGTATGCGTCGGTTCCATGAGGCATATGGATCGGTAGAACTGCTCATGGTGACACGCGGAGCGCGTGGGTGCTGTTGGAGTACCCGTCGTGGGCTCCAAGGGGCACTGGCAGGGCTTGAGGTCGTTGCCGTCGATACCACAGGGGCAGGAGATGGCTTTGTTGCTGGGGTGATGGTGGGACTTTTGAAGCGAGGATATACCACTCCCTCCGCTCTGGAAAAGGTGAGTGCGGAGGAGTGGAAATCTCTGTTTTGGTTTGCGAATGGAGTAGGAGCCTTAACGACAACACGCAAAGGAGCCATTCCTGCGCTTCCTACTCAGGCTGAGGTGCTTGCTTTTCTGGGCTAGGCTCGCTTATGCGTAAAGCGATTTAAACATCGAAGCAAGATAGGTGATCTGCCCTGTGTGGTAGGTCATATTCCAGTAAGGGTAGGCAAGAATCTCGGAGATGGGCATAGCTCCCCAAGGCATTGTGACCTCGATTGCCAAATCTTCTGCGGGAACGGTGGCAATTGCCTCCACAAAAAGGCGAGTATTCTATTCCAAAAGGGCTTTGAGTTCCTCCCATGTGAGGTGACAGGCTTCCGCTTTGGCTGCAAAGAACTCTGGAAGTTCATGTTGTTCCATTGTGCGAGTCTGTAGCAGGCTGATGGTCGATTTGTTCAGCAGGGCGCACTCCGCGATCTGGTCAACAGCGGTTCGGCTGGTAGTTTCAGGAGACCAGTTGCGTTTGTCTTCGGGCAAGAGAAGGAAGGCTTCGATAAGCCCCTCTGTTGCGCGGGCAGTGGCAGTAATGAGGAAATCATGTAGAGTGCTAGACATTTTTTGCTCCTAGAGGGTGGGATATAGACCGCATTCGTGTGTGAGACTAAAGCGTTACTCTGCGACTCAATTATACGCCCAAAAGTAGGCAAGCCAATTTTAAGGTTTCGTGATCCTATTTCTGTGTTGAGGAGAATAAGACTGTGCCCATGCTTTCGCCCAATTCCCCCCTTCCCGGCTATCTGACAACTCAGGTAGTTACCCGTAGTGGAGAGGTTGCTCTCATACGCCCTTTACAAGCAGAGGATGCCGAGTCGCTTGGCATCTACTTTGCGGGGCTATCGCCTGAATCTCGTTCTCGCTATGGTCCCCATCCGTTTGATCAGGCAACTGCGGACGCTATCTGCGCCAACCTCGCTCCCCTCGAGATGTTGCGGATGATCGCGGTTGTAGCCCATGCAGAGGAGAGTGCTATCGTTGCCTACGTTCTGTTGAAGGACGGAGTGCTTGAAGGGGATAGAGAACGCTATGAACGGCTTGGCATCCCCTTGAATCCCGCTACAGATTGTACCCTGGCGCCTTCTGTGCTGGATAGTTATCAGAATCAGGGGATTGGGAGCTTGATGATGCGTCATGTCCTGGAGAGTGCGAAGCGGTTAGGGTATAAGCGAGTGGTGTTGTGGGGAGGTGTTCAATCGACCAATCTTCGTGCTGTGCATCTCTATAAGAAGTTTGGATTTGTGAAGGTTGGTGAGTTTCACACCGGGATAGACAATGACGATATGATCCTTGATCTCGCTTCACGATAGATAGTGCTGAGGAATCTGCTAGTGATCATAGAGTAGGCACAAGCGTTTATTTGCGTTGACACATCAGCGGTATGTTTTGGGAACAGATGTTTTGGGGTGTCACAGAACAGAGAAAAGAGGAGAAGAGATGGGATCAGAGGGGCTGAAGGTTACTCTCTATACTGTGGATGAGATTGAGGAGGCGGTAGCAGTATTTCACCGTGACGGATTCGTCTGTATTCGGGAGGCACTTGCGCCACAAGCGTTGGAGTTCGCGCAACAGGGGGTACAACGTGTTATTAACGCACAATTCCAAGAGTTTGGAAAAGAGAAGATGAACCGGGGCTTTGCACGCCATTCATTCGGGGATCAGTTGCATCATCCTGAATGGGCGATGTTGGTGGATTTACCGACGATCCTTCCAGTAATAGATGCCATTTGGCAGAGCCAAGACTATACCTGTTCGGGAGCGGGTGGGGACTACTCTCTGCCCGGCGCAAAGGTTCAGCCCCTTCATGCCGACATGGGAGATTTTTTGCATGATCCGCAAGGGCGGGTGACATTTTGGGACGTTCCTACGCCGTTCATCGTCGTGAATTTTCCAATGGTAGACTTCACACGGGAGAATGGCGCGATTCGGTTTGTGCCCGGCACACAGCGTTCTCGTGGTCCCCTTCCCACGCTAGACACAGAGCCTTTGTGGATGCAGGAGGGGCTACTCTGTGCGCCTGCGGGGTCTGCGGTCATTCGTGACGTGCGGTGTTGGCATGGAGGGACTGAAAACAGGTCTGATCAAGCGCGACCAATGACAAGCGTGGGCTACTTCGCGCCTTGGTATCGGGCGCGAGAGGCGGAGGTTCTGCCTCCGTCAGTTTATGAGACCCTCTCTCCCCGCACTCAGAAACTGTGTCGGCTTTTGGTGAAGCGGGATTAAGCGGAGGGGTTATTCGACAACGATTGTCGCTGTCTTCTTTACTTTTCCAACCATGAACGTAAATGTGACGCGCTCCCCGTTCTTCAGCTGAGACATAATCTCTTTGAAGGTGTTGACGTTGGGGGTTTCCTGATCGTTGATCTTGAGGATAACCGCACCTTCTTCCAGTTCTGGGCTATCCGAGGCAGGGGTTCCGGGCAGAATGGTTTTGACGGCGACGCCTTTCAGGCGGGAAGAGACGCTGAGTTTCTCCGCAAGTGTGTCTGTGAGCGGTTCGACTTCAATCCCCAATCGGCTAAGGACATTTGGCTCCTCACGGGGACGCCCCAAGTCCTCCATCTCCGCAACAGTTGCCTTCATCGCGACGCGTTGTCCATTCCGTAGTGTCACAAGCTCTAAGGTTGTGCCAGGGCGTGACTGCGCGACGACGATCCGAAAATCGGTTTCGTTTCGAATATTCTTGTCGCCAATGGAGATAACGACATCTCCTGCGCGAAGCCCCGCCTTCTGGGCAGGAGAGTTGTCCTGCACCGATTGGATGTAGGCTCCAGACATGACGTTGAGGGTGCTGGCGAGTTGGGGACCCACAGAGCGTGGCTCTACACCCAAATAGCCGTACTGTACTTTGCCCGTCTGTTGGAGTTGGCTAATCACAAACTTTGCGCTGTTTATCGGGATAGCAAAGCCGATTCCGATGCTCCCTCCTCCATCGCTCTCAATGGCGGTATTGATGGCGATCACCTCTCCATTGATATTGCACAAGGGACCCCCAGAGTTTCCGGGATTGATGGCGGCGTCTGTTTGGAACATTTGAGGATAGAAGCGAACCCCCGTTGGGACAGTGGGATCGATAATCTCTTGACGGCGGGAGAGGCTACTGATAACGCCTACGGAGAAAGTACCCTCATACTTATAGGGGCTTCCCACGGCAATTGCCCAGTGTCCTATCTTGACCTTGTCGGAATCGCCCAAGGGAGCGTAGGGGAACGGTTTCGTATCGTCGATTTTTACGAGGGCGAGATCGCTACGTAGGTCACCGCGCACCGTGCCCGTAAACTCACGCCCGTCGTTTAGGCGCACCTTCACCTTCACGATACCCCCAGTGACGTGTTCATTGGTCAGAATCCAGCCATCTGCCGAGATTAGCACGCCCGATCCTGTTCCTGTGGAGCGTTTGCTTCGATTGTTGCGCTCTCCGCGTGTGGGATTCAGACTCAAAATGGTGACAACCGCAGGCTCTAGTTCATCCGCGATTTCGCTGAATGCATCTTGAAGGCTCGATAGTGTCATGCGGGAAGCCTTGCGATCTTTGGGCTTCTCAGCTTGGGCAATCGTGAGGCTCTGGCTACCCAGAAGGAGGCTTGCCATGATACCCGCGCACCATAGCCTTTGTGCCATACGGCTCCGCAGTTGTTCTCGCATGATCGGGTTCCTCTCTCCACAGTACCCTGAATGGGTACTCTCTCCCTATTGACGCTTTCAGAGCAGGGTTTGTGACCGCTTTGTTATGAGACAGACGGTTCTGGAGTGGATTTGTTCCACAAATAGGAGCGTATTTACCGTAGATCCCTCTTTTGAGGGAAGCCAACCGACAAGACAGGCAATGTGGCGGCTCTAATGAAGGTAAGAGATCACGACCTCTCTTAAGTCGTGGTGTGTGTTGGTTAGTCGATCTGCGGGCAGTTTGAAGACGGAACTGGCAGCGAAATCTGCAAACGCGACTTTATAGGTTTTTGCCGGATCGAGAGCCTCTTTATTGCCAGAGAGAACGGTATTGGTCACCTTTTTCTGTAGATTCTGTATCTCTGCGCCCGTCAAGTTTGCTTCCACTACATAGTTTTTGAAGGGCATAATGGCAAACACATCGTAGCGCGTGACGGTAGTGCGACGAAAGAACTCAAAAAGATTGTCGTTCTTGTGGAGAGCGTAGTCGGCTCCGCTATGGTGGCGCATCGCGTCCACAATAAATTGATTCGTCTTTTGAAGACGTTCTGCCGGTGTGGCTCCAATGTTTGCCTTGTCCAGATGCCCAACGACCTTCAACATGGGGAGAAGATAGGGTTGTAGGGCGGCGACAACATCGGGCGCTTCTGGAATGTCAGCTCCTACGGGTATCAGCTGGGAGGTGAAGTCTGCTAGCGTCCATTGCCCTGTGTTGGCGCGGAGAAAGTGCAGATCGAAACGACCGAGATTCACCCCAAACTCTCCCGCTTGCACAATGGGTATCTTCTTGCCTTCTGTGTTCGCAACCTCAAGGGCTTTGTAGAGGAAAGTATGAGAGTCACCCCCTACAATGGCATCTATTCCTGCTGTTTCTGCCGCCAGTTGCTTGTCCAGATCGACGCCGATGTGGGTCATGGCGATCAATATATCGCAGTGTCGGCGCACTATCGGAATCCACTCTTTAGCGGTGGAGATAGGATCGGAGATAGTCCATCCTCGCGCTTGCGGATACGTAGCCACACGCGGGGCGGTCAGTCCTAGAAACCCAACTTTGACCCCTTGGATTTCGCGCACGACGTAGGGAAGCACTCCCTCAAGAGAGGCTTTTTTGTCGTCTTTTGCATTTGCACACAGCCAATGAAAATGGGAGCGTTTCACCACTTGTAGGAGTGCGCTTTGTGCACCGGGAGCGTCGTTGATCTCGTAGCCATCTTTTGCCTTGAACTCGTTGTTGCCGAGTGCGGCGAGATCATAACCGACGGCGTTCATGGCTTCCACGTCTGCAATACCCTCATAGGCGTTGGTTAGGGGACCCCGTGTAAAGGTGTCGCCACTGTCCAGCAGTAGGACGGGGTTTTTGGTCTCTCGCCGTAAGCGTCGCACCAGTGTTGCCCGCCTTGCGGCTCCCCCCACAGAAGCGACCTCGTTTTTGCTCCGTTCAGTCTCCGTGTAGGCAAAGGGAAAGATGTGCCCGTGCAGATCGTTCGTGTGCAGAAGGGTTAGGTTGAAGGAGGTTAAGGGAGGGTTCTGCCCGTGAGAGAGTTCGCCCTGCCCAAAGAGAACGACGAGGCAGAGGGCTATCAGCAAAGCAGGGCGCGTGAGTGTTTTGGGAGCGAACATACTAGGAACCTCCAAAAAACAAAAGAGCAATGTAGTGGGAATCGACACCAGTTCTATCTTGAAGAGCCGCCAATAATCGAACTTTGAAAAGCCCCCCGATTCTAAAAGGGAGGCTTTTCATATAAAGCACAATGCTAGAAGAGAGGGATGTGCTATTGCTCTCTACATGAGACCAGAGGTTAGGAAGAGGGTTCTGTTCGGTGCGCCTCAAGTATCGCCTTCAACTCTGGGTCTGAAGGCTCTACCAGAATATCGCGTCGGTGTTTGCTCTCTATGAGAATGGTGGGAACCTTACCGCTTCCGCCATTCAGTGCCTTCATCGCACCTTCTGCGTTAGCCACCTCTTCAATGTCGATCTCGGTATAAGAGACGTGGGCGCGTTGCAGAAGATGCTTTGAACGGACGCAATCAGAACACCAGCAGGTTCCATAGAGGACGACTTTCAGCGAAGGCACTCCTTCCAACGTATCAAATCGCTACTTTTTAGTGACTCGAATCCGAACCGTAGCCCCCAAATCTTGTAGCTCTCTCCGTATCGATTCGGCTTTTCGCTCTGCAAGATTGTAGCCCACGACGAGGGGTATCTGCGTTGTGGCTCCCGCGAGCATCTTGCGGGCATCGGGCATATTACAGAACATGAGGTTCTGAATTTTGAAGGCGAGATCGTTCTCATGCCTTCGGTCAAAAGCGATCAAGAGGACATCGAAGTTCTGCTGAAGTTGGTCTTCCACTTCGATAATGGCAGTGCCACCGCGCAGGTCTCCTGAGATGTTGAGCGGGCGGTTACACTGATCGCAGAGATACCGCTTGACGTTCACGGGGACACGGTGTTCGGCACGGCACGCGGTGCAGATAACCCAAGTGACGGGAATCTGAATGCCATTTTGGTAGTGAACGGTGCGGGTACAGTGATCACAGTTCCAGTCGGAATTGGGTTCCGACACAAAGGCGTTCTCTTTGTCGCAGAACGGGCAGATCAGTTTGACTTTGGGGCTTTCTTTTTCGCCCGTGTAGGATTTGCCGCCCGTATAGATGACATAGCTACCGATACCCAAAGTGAGGAAAAGCCCGATAACGGGAGCGGTCATTACTTCGACAGGAAACCAGAAGTTGACAGTGCGGAAGAGGGTTAGCCCTGCCAAGATGATGACGATGCCCCAAGCAATCGTGCCAGTGCCTCTGTGGGCAAAGTTTAGCCCCACAGAGATAATGCCACCACCAGAGATAACTGCGATTGCCAAGACCGCCTGAGTGATCGGCAAAAGGTCTTTGGTGATGTAGTTTGGAGTGAGAAACTTGCTAAAATAGAGAAGCAGAAGCGAGAAAATCGTCAGGAGGAAACCAAAGATCATGATACCGATCCCTTGTGTCCATGCCTGTTCTTTTACGCTACTGACTTGAATTGGTCCTTGCGCCATTGAGTCTCCTCCGAGAAGGGGGATGAGAGAAAGGTTGGAACCTCTCTCTTTCTAAGTGTTTTGTATAAAACCCAATTCACTACACCCTTAACAAATCCCTGCATAAACAGTAAAACTTTAACAGAGGGTTTGTCAAACCGCAAAACGACGTAGCCCGAAGCGAATGGTTCCGCTCCATGTCTCACCAGCGAGAAGAGTGAGCAAACCGGCATCAATGCCCTGTGGCTGTAGGTTGACGGCGTCTGTGACGCAGGTGTAGGGTTCTAGGGCGACCACACGCCGCTCTAGGGGGGCATAGAGTACCCACTCCCGAAACGCATTGTCTGCGGAAATATAAATCTCCAAGCCCGTTTCGGTGTCTCGCACTCCGCTCTCGCTCCAGCCGTCGGGTTGGTGTTGTGTGTGGGTGAAGACGTGGTCATAGAAATTCTGCTCTATAGGACGGAATTCGCGGAGATCGAAAACCCCATCCCCGGCAGTCACGGAGCGAGTCTCTCCGGTAGGCATCAGTTTTTCGAGTACCCAAATCGATTCTGCGGGAACTTTGACCTGCGCTGTGCCACGTTCCTCCACTGAAACACCCTCTAGCCCGATAGGAAGGCGGACCCCAGGGCGTATGACGACGGGGAACCAAGGATGTATCCCAAAGCCGAAGGGAAAGGTTTTCTCCCCCCGGTTGTGAACCTCCGTGAGCATATCCAAAACTCCGTCTTGAAGAGTGTACGTGACGGAGAGGGTGCAGAGGAATGGATACTGCGCGAAGATGTCGGGAAAGGCATCGAGTTGGAGAGAGCAACGCACTGTTGCGCTCGTAGCGTCGGCAGTCGCGAATTCACACGTCCATGCCTTGTCTCCTACCAGACCATGGATCGCTTGTCCTGCGCCTTTGTCCCAGCCTTTTGCGAGTAGCCCCTCCATATTGTAGGAGACCCCCTCAAAAGAGAATTTGCCCTCCCGAACTCGGTTGGGAAAGGGGAAAAGCAGAGGTTGCCCGGCATGGAAGGGGGACGCCTTTAGGCTGTCTATATCCTCTGTAGAGACAAAAACATCTACAGGTGGAAGGGGACTCTGCTGAGCATCGTTCCCATCGGGATCAGGAGTGGTACGAAACACAAGGCAGTTATTCCCCAGTTCAGGATAGATCACCGCCTCTGCACGACGCACATGGTCGCGCAAGGTGAGAGTGGTATATCCACTATTTTGGCTCAGAGTAATTTGGTATCGGGACATAGTGGTTCCTATACTTTTTCAACATTGCCAGACTGGATCGACCGATAGACCGCATCGATCACCTTCTGCTGACGAATGGCGTCTTCGGTATCGTAGGCAAGAGGAGTCGATTCCACTACGGAGCGTGACAGGTGCTCAAATTCGAGAGACCATTGATTGATGCCCGGAAAGGTCTCGCGGGTCGTCTCTCCATTACGTGTGAGGGTGACCTCTGCCTGCTCTCCCGGTAGAATCGCGTTGGGGCAATAGATACGCCCTTTTTCGCCTACGATCTCATAGTCACAGCGGTAGGGGAGTTCGAAGCCACAATCGAAGAGGGCGCGTCCTCCATCGGGAAAGAGCATGCTTCCACTGGCAAGCATATCGACATTGTACTCTGGATCGATGTCGGCACGAGTGAAAACCTCTATAGGCTCCGTTCCGAAGAAGTAGCGGGCTTCGCTGATGCAGTAACACCCAACATCCATGATGCCTCCTCCGGCAAGGGCAGGGTTGAGTCGTATGTTGCTGGCGCGGGCAATGGTAAAGGTGAAGGCGGTGCGGAAAAGGCGGATTTTGCCAATGGCTCCCTCCTGCACCCACTGCCTAGCACGGAGGTTCATGGGATGAAAGCGCCACATAAAGGCTTCCATCACCTTGACGCCCGCCTTCTGAGTCGCCTCATGCACCGCAATCATCTCGTTTACGTTTGCCGCAAAAGGCTTTTCCGTAATGCTATGCTTGCCTGCCTGAACGGTCTTGATAGTCCATTCGGGGTGCATACCGTTTGGAAGAGGGTTATAGACCGCCTCTATCTCAGGATCGGCGAGCATCTCTTCATAAGAGCCATACGCCTTTTTGAAACCAAACTCTTTTGCAAAAGCTTCTGCTTTGGACAGGTCACGGCTGGCAATGCCGTAGAGTTCTACGCCGCTGGCACGCTGCATTGCGGGAATAGAGGTGTTTTTGGCAAAGGCAGCACATCCCAAAACTCCCCATTTTACATTTCGCACGCGGTTCCTCCTAATGATGTCGGTGATGCCGGAAACATGTTCCTTGTTCGCTTCGTCATAAAAATAGGAAATTTCGTAACGAACCTCGGTTTCTGGTCTCTGCATCGGGTAGAATTTGAGGGCATGAATCCCGAACAGCCTTCATCTTAACACAGACAGAGCCTGTGTCGCAAGTGCGGAAATCTCGCGAAGACGTGGAATTTCCACTTTTTACAGAATATGACCGATTCGGGATGCAAGGAACAAGCAACTATGGCACGTATATTGCGTTATCGACCAAAAACGGACAAGGATGGGATGCGGGTTGGCGGTGCAGAGGGCATCGTCTTCGTCGTGATTGTGCTGGGACTCATTTTTGGGGTGCGCTACTACTTTACTGTCTATGTAAAATCGGCAGGATATGCGCTGAGCGCGTTTGTTGGAGCCGTGAAGGCGGGAAACCCAGAGATACAGTATGGGATGCTAGTCGCCGATGAGCAAGGCAATATCGGTTCGGTGAAGAACTACGAGAAGCAAGTTCCTTTGGGACGTGGCTACGCCACGCGAATCGAGAACTTCTCCATTACAGAAGAGAAACCAAACCCTCAAGACCCAAGTGAGGTGACATTAAAAGCCTCGGTTACGTTGCGCGGAGCCGCAACAGGTAAACAACTCTACCAGTCTAGCTCACAGTCGGTGACCGACTCCTATGTACTCCGCAAAGATGCAAAAGGGGAGTGGAAGATCTCTCTCGCCAAATCGAATTTGGGGATTCTGCAAGCTACTCCGAATCCTCCGGGAGACCCTATTGGCAACGGCAATTAACTGAGACTTTTTGGGATACCTCTCCGTATAGTAACAGAGGTATCCTCCTTTTAGAACTACAAATCGTTATAGGGGCTCATGTATTAAGATGATTAAATGTGTTCGTTGTGGACAGATGGTGGATGAGACAGAACGCACGACCTGTCCTCATTGTTTTACTCCGTTGGCTAGTGCGGAAGGGGAAGGGCATCCAGACCCCACCGTACAGGTGGCACCGATTGTACCAATGCAACTGATTCCCGGAACAGTTATTGGCAACAAGCGTGTGAGCCTTACGGGAGAGTTGATAGAGATCGATCCTCCTACAAATAAGCCCTCTTACGCAGGTGGCACTCCTGCGCCGCCCCCTCCCGTTGCTCCTCCTGGCGCGCCTACCTCTTCGGGCACCACTTTGGGTGTTCGCAAGACACCGGGGGTCAAAGGGAAATCGCCGGCTTCGCTTGCTCCAATGGCTCCACTCCCTCCTCCTTCTTCTGCACCAGCGCCCTCTCCTTCTCTTACCGCGAATGCAGCACCGCCTCCAAATACCGCTCCGCGCCCCGCGTCGGCTCCAATTCGCCCTGCTTCGGCTTCTAGCTCCAAGAGGTCTTCGAGTTCGGGAATTATTGCCGTCCTATTGGCTTTGGTAGTTTTAGGTGCAGGTGGGTACTGGTTCATGCAGAACCGAACCAACCCAAAAGATAACGCCGAGAAGTGGCTTCGCGCCCTGCTGACAAAGGACTATAAGACCGTCTTTGAACTCACCAATGCAGGACCCAAGTCGCAATCGAAAAGTGCAGCGGATTGGAAGAAGGCGATGCAGACGAAAGCGGATATGGGTGTTTTGGGACAGACAACTCCAGAAGACCTGTTCTCGCAACTGAAAGCGCATGTTACAAAGGTGGACGAGCCTAAAACCTCGGATAGTGGAACCAACGTTCCGATTACGGTAACATTGTCGGTGAACGGACAGGAGATTTCCCGAGTGAACCAGGTTCCGATGAAGAAGGTGAATGGAGTTTGGAAAGTGGATTTACCTGAAGGGAACATCAATAGTGTTTTGAAGCCCTAGTCTTCAAGAGTGCTGAAATGGGGATGGGGGGAGAGACCAAGTCTCTCCCCCCATCCTTTTGTTTTGTGTACCCGAAGTGATGTTCTACTTCGTGTCGATACAGCCTTTTTGACCGGCAAGGTTCTTGTAGCCTGTTCCAGCAGTAAATGCCTTGTTAGACCAGTTTCCTTGTATCTTCCACTAGGTTCCGTTGGAGAAAGTGAGCAGAGCAGAATTGAATGCCCAAGCGCACTTGTCGGAATTTTCGTTGCCTTGAGAATCGTACCAGGCATTGAGGCGGGGGTCTGTGACTGCTTCGGAAAGCTCATGCCCTGTCACGTTTGCCAGTGCCGAAAGCCCTTGAGAGTGCAAGCCAGAGCTGTCGCCGGGGTTACAACCGGAATCGCCATCCAAGTTCCAGAAGAACGCAAACTGAACCTTGGTATCGCCACAGTGTCCTGCACTATGCCACGCACAATAGGGTTTGTCGCCACGGGGAATATCGGTATAGACGGCATAGTAGCCGTTTCCACCTGCCGCCGGGGTAGTGACCATCTTGCAGACTTCGTTCAGAATATCTTGTGGCTCATCTCCGCCCTTAGCAAGCGTAGCAGTGTCGTAAAGGTGACCCTTATAGGTGAGGGTGGTTCCAACATAGATGCTACTGGGGCTACCAGCCATTTTGTACTCGGTATTGGTCTTGGCATAGCTACTCTTGCTATAGCCTTTATACCAGAGGTCTAGTCCCGTGACTTTATCTTGTCGGAAGCGGCGTGTGCTCCATTTGGGACCCCAAAAGATCGTCTGAGCGACGGTGCTGTGCAGAATGGGACCTTTGTGGTTGATCAGGTTACCGGGTTCGGCAAACGAATCGATGTAGTCTCTTGCGAGCAAGTAGCTTTTCTTGAGCTTTACTGGTTCTACTAAGGGGCACTCTTTGGTAGAGCCAACATAGGAGCTCATTGTTTCGGGAGAGGGAATGTTGACGTTCTCATCGTAGTCTTGGGTATAGAGTGCAGCCCCCTGAGCGATGTGAACCTGGGAATCGAGACAGTTTGTACTCGATTGCTTCGCTTTTGCGAAGACAGGGAAGAGAACTGCTGCCAGTATCGCAACAATGGCGATAACAATGAGCAGTTCGATGAAGGTAAACGCGTGACGCTTTTGCATAACAGGGATATCTCCTTTTTTAAAGTGAGACTGTGGAGTGGAAATCTTATTCATAACTTAAACAACAATATCTGTATCATTGGCTACAAACAGAATGCTCTCTAGGAGAGTTTTAGGACTCATTTTCATTTTTTGAATGAGGCTTATCTCCACCTTAGTTGCATTATAACACAAATTGGGAAAAGCGGAGTCCCTATTTTAATGGGTCTTGTGCCTATTTTGGGGCTGATAACAAGCGATTCACTCTTTCCGTTTGGTTCATGAAACTATGTAGAAGGGCGATTAGGTGTGTGAGTCTGATATTTGCGTGATTCCACGGAAGGGAGTTGCAAAAGTGTGAAATGAGCCATGAATAGGCACAACAAGGCTCAATATCTTAAAAAAAGTCGGAAATATTCATTAAAATGGGGCAAAACGTACTTGCAGAAATACGGTTATTCTGCTACACTCTTACCAGATTCAGCACATCTAGGTATGCGAATATTGATTCGTGCTACGCCTAGACTCGCTTCGCTCAAGCGAAGTTGCTTTTGGGGCTTCATGACGACTAGGGTTCTTGCGGAAAACCTCGCTTCTCTCCAAGAGCGTATTGCGCTTGTCGCAGAACGGACGGGGCGCAGTGCCTCAGAAATCTCTCTGCTTGCGGTGACCAAGACGCAGCCGCCAGAGCGCATTCGAGAAGCGTATGAGGCAGGGCTTCGGCTCTTCGGTGAAAACTATGTGCAGGAAGCGCGTGTGAAATTTTCGGAACCTCTGCTTGATCTTCCCGACCTTCAATGGCATTTCATTGGACATTTGCAGAGTAATAAAGCCCGTGAGGTGGTGGGGTGTTGTTCGCTCCTTCAGAGCGTCGATTCATTCAGTTTGGCGACAGAGATTTCAAAGCGAGCCGTTCAAAGAGGAATAGCGCAAGCCGTTCTGCTCGAAGTGAAGCTAGATACTACCGCCCCAAAGTTTGGAGTGTTGCCCCATGAAGTGGCACCTCTCGTTGAAAATTTTTTGCAGTTGCCAGGTGTGCGATTAGAGGGCTTGATGGGAATGGCTCCCTATGGAACCAGTGACATGGTAGTTCGCTCCAGTTTTCGCACTTTGGCAGATTGTTTTGGGAGATTGCCCTCGGAGGCACGCAAAGTGCTTTCGATGGGAATGAGTAGCGATTTTGAGATCGCTATTGAAGAGGGTTCCACCATGATACGCATCGGTACGTCGCTCTTTGGAGCACGTCCCCTCAAAGGGTGATGTGGGTGGGATGAATGTGGAGAGTAAGCGGACTACCCACTAGAGGTAGTACTATTCTATGGAGGAGATGAACCTTGAATCCTTTGCCAGAAGACTACATGGAAAAGAAGAGTTTTATAGCGCGCTGGACAGATAAGTTGATAGGGCGAGAGGAGGAAGAGGAGGAGGTGGATGAGACTGAACCACGCCACGGTACTACAACCCCCCTTTCTACCCAAGCTTCTCATCGCACAAATTCAAATCTGCGCGTTCACCTGAGCCGCGCTAGCCGCGTTGCGGTGCGCCTGAATCTTCAAGTGATAGATGATGCTCGAATTGCTGCCGACGGTTTGAAGGCGGGCGAACATCAGATTATCAATCTTGAGAAGGCAAAATCGGAGATGGCAGAGCGTATCCTTGACTTTCTTGTTGGGGCTTGCTACGCGCTAGATGGCAAAGTAAACCGCATTGGCGACAGAGTCTATATGTTTGTACCTGCCAATGTAGAGGTTGACACTGCGGACGAAGGCACTCCGGTGAATCGTCACTCCCCTTATGAGGATGATCAACTCTAGGAGAGTCCTCTCTCTCTTGGTTTAGATTGAAGTACGAAAGCATGCTAAACGATAAGCGCATCGGTATTATTGGCGTTGGGGCTATGGGAGGTGCTTTGTGCCGTGGCTTAGTTCAAGCCAATGCCACACCTCCAAATAAGATTGTCCTTTTCGACCCTCATGATGCTCATGTTGAGGTGTTGCAGAACACGCTTGGGGTGAAGGTGGCAGAGAGTAATGCGCAGCTTGCTCGCTATACCGATATCCTCTTACTCTGCGTGAAGCCCTACAACGTGGTTTCTGTCCTGGAAGAGATTCAGGAGAGCCTTAAACGAGATGATGCGAAACCGCTCCCTCTGGTGATCAGTATTGCGGCGGGTGTTCGCCTCAAGGCACTGGAAGCGCACACCGGAGAGGGCATTCCCGTCATTCGTGCTATGCCAAACACGCCTGCCCAGCTTGGGAAGGGAGCCTGCGCCTTTTGTGAGGGCACTCATGTGACTCCGGCACACATGGCATATGCGAAGGCGATCTTTGAATCTGTGGGGACTGCGGTTCAGGTGCCAGAATCGCTGATGGATGCGGTGACGGCTCTTTCTGGATCGGGACCCGCCTATGTCTATCTGATGATAGAGTCGTTGATCGATGGAGGGGTAAAGGCGGGGCTACCGCGTGACATCGCACATCAATTGGCGGCTCAGACGGTTTTGGGAGCGGCGCACATGGTTTTGGAGACGGGAATACACCCTGCTCAGCTTAGAGATATGGTGACGACTCCTGCTGGAACCACGATTGCTGCCCTCGCTTCGCTAGAGCAATCGGGAGTGCGTGCAGCATTGATTCAGGCAGTAGAACGTGCCGCGATTCGTGCCAAAGAGTTAGGCGACAACTAACCCTTTATAATCAAGTTTTCAGCCCTCTCCTTTTGTTAAGGAGAGGGCTGTCGTATTTTGGGTGGCACAAAAACGCGATAGAAGCCTACTCCTGTGGGGGTGGAGCCGCCATTGCAAGACTCGTGGAGAGCAGAGCGCGTTGCCCTTCCCAATAGACCTCCACACTCACCGGAAGGCTCGGATAGTTTAGGAACCAGAGCGGACTGGTATCAAAGTTCGCCTCTATCTGGATTTCGACCGGTTGTGTCAGCGATTCGCCGGGGGGGAGCTCCCATTCGAAAGCCCGCTTTTGGTTGGTACGAGGACTGCTGACCCGCACTCCCGACGGCAGAATCATTTGGAAAATACCCGCCTCTTTCTGCTTGCCATGGTTGGTGGCGGTGAGGTTGAGTTCTACATAGTCCCCCGGCTCAATATCTTTTCTCTCCTCACGTTCCACAGAGACGCTCAAGCCCCGCGAGCCCTTATGACTCTTCCAATCGAAGGCGGGGAGCGTGGGACCCATGCCTTCACTATCGAATTGAGAGGCACCTCCCTCCAGAGTGAGGCGCAGATAATCTTCCGTGACAAAATCGGTCCATTCCAGCTCCCACCTTCGTCTTTTGCCCTCTACAGCACTACAGGAATATTGGTTCAAGGGATAGGAGTCACGAAAGGAGGAGAGGAGAGGGTAGTTTAGAAAGTATACCATGCGAAGCATTCTGCCCCGTGCGACTGGCACAAAGCCGAGACTCCGATAGAGGCGATGGGATGCGATATTTTCGAGTTCCGTTTGAAGGAACACGGCGACAAAGTCGCGCTTTGCTGCCTCTTCAAGGCACTGGAGAGTGAGGAGGCGTCCAAGCCCGCGACGGCGAAACTCTGGGCGCACGACGAGATCGCACAACTCGGCAAACGGTGGGCGAAACGCTTCTAAGCCTACCCGCGCGGCGATTACCCCTCCCACCTCGGCAACAAACTCACGGTAGTAGTGACGGGAGACCCAAATATCGGAATCCGCCTCTTGCCAGACTTGGTGTTGGTTTGGTGGCTCTGCCCAACCCGCAGACCAACGCACTGAACGAGTACGCGGGCGGTCTTCTTCAATTGCATCGCGTAGCACGATTTTGATACCATCGGTGTCTCGTATTTTTTCGCGCGTTCCGCGTTCCTCTTCTTGTGGACGTTCCATACCTCTATTTGCCTCCAAAGGCGTAGACATAGCCATCGTTTGCTCCAACAACGATCATCCCATTGTCTATGGTGGGGGAGCCAATGATCGCGGAGCCGATAACATAGGACCATATCTCTTCTCCACGCTGCAAACCAAGCATATAGAGCCGACCATCTTCAGAGCAGGCAATAACTCGCCCATCACAAACGACCGGTGAGCTATCGGCTTTGCCCCGTGTGCGAAACTTCCAGATTCCTTTACCACTCGCCTTATTGATGCAGTGAATCTGCTTATCTCGTCCCCCAATCACCACTCTGTCGGGTGTGATGGCAGGAGTGGAGAAGTAGGGGAAGCGTCGGTCTTCGTATTTCCAGACGATCTTGCCTGTATTTGTATCCACACAAAGAACCTCGTTGCCGTAGTACCCAAAATAGGCGAGGCTTCCCTCCATGGTCACAGAGCCAGGCACGTAACTCTCAAGCGTGACGGTGACGATCTTTTTGCCATCCTTGAGACCAATGACGTGAAGCACGCCATCACACCCACCAAAGATCACTTTACCATTACCCACCGCCGGGGTTCCATTGATATAGTTTCCTGTGGAGTATTGCCAGAGCTTCTTACCAGTTGTTGCATTTAGGCAGTAGACATTGCTATCGTAGCTTCCAAATACGACCCAATTATCCTTGCCAGTAGGGGCAGGAACAATGGTCGCGCTTCCCATGATCTTATCGTCGGATTGGAATTTCCAGCGTTTTTTGCCCGTGAGGCTGTTGATGGCGTAGAGGCAACCGTCCTCCGAGCCAACGTAGATCATGCCCTTGAAAACTGTGGGACGCGCCTCCACCACTCCACCCGTTTTGAGAGCCCAGACCAGCTTCCCAGTGACTCTATTGAGAGCATAGAGACGGTAGTCGTTCGAGCCAATATAGATGCGGTCTCCCACAATAGTTGCCGAGGAGTTTACCGCGTCACGGGCTTTGAACTTCCAGAGAAGCTTTGGTTTTTTTGCAAGGGCGCCAGGGGCAAACCGCTGAAGGGTTTGTCCCTGAGCAAGGGCATAATGGGCAGAGAGGTTTAGCCCCGTGAAGAGCAATGCGCCAATCAGCAACCTCAAAGTACTTCTGTTCACTCTGTGCTCTACTCCTGAGAAATGTTCCATAGCGTAAGGTTTTTGGCATCCTTGATCAGCATTTTACGAGTGGAGATAGCGGGAGTTGCCCACGTCTCGGTATCGGCAACCTGCTGTTGGAATATCTTTTGTAGGTTTGTGCCATTTTTCTTGTAGATATAGAGGTTGCCCGTATTGGAGAGTGCGAAGAGATGCCCTCCCCCTACAAGTATCGCCGCGTTCTCTCCAAAACGCCCCGAATCTGTCCAGAGAACTGCGCCAGTAATGGGGTTCATGCTGAAGAGTTGCCCCTGACGTTTTTGGGACATTCCATAGAGAGTGCTCCCACTCACAACAGGGGTATTCATGTAGAGTATGGCATCGCGGCTTGACCAGAGCTTATCTAGCTTCCATGCAGTTCCCTCTTTACGCACTCGAACGGCGAAGGTGGGTTGCCCAATGCCTCCAAATATTACGGTGTCGCCAATAACAATGGGGCTAACCGAGTTCTGCTCATAGGGAGTGTTGAAAATTTCCTGCCACAGTACGGCTCCACTGGTTGCAGAGATACCGACACAGTGATGCTGGGTCTGGGTAATGACCTGTTTTACCCCTCCGATGAACGTGATGACGGGAGAGGCGTATGAGGGACCATCACCGTTCCAACGCCATCGCACTTTGCCCGTGCGGGCTTCAAATGCGGTCAACGCGCCGTCGTCATTGCCCCCGACATGGGCTATCACAACATCGCGATCCACAATGGGAGACATAGCAACACCGAAATCGGGTGCGGTGGTCTTGAACTGCTTTGAGAACTCTTTGCGCCACACGACTTTGCCACTTTCGGCATTGTAGCCCGTGAGAACTCCGTTAATGCTAAAGGTATAGAGCATCCCATTTGCATAGACAGGGGTAGATTTGGGTCCCTTTCCATGCCCACGCGCCGCCGGATTCATCTCATAGGGTGCAGAATATTTGTCTTTCCAGATTTCGCCACCATCGGAGAGGCGCAGAGCGCGAACGACCTCTTCCTCTCCCTCCCGTGCCTGAATGTAAACCTTGTTATTGACAATGAGCGGAGAAGAGTGACCCTCTCCTACCTCCAGGCTCCACGCCTTGAGCAGCTTCGGTTTCCAGTCTGCGGGGGCAGTGAAACTGGTTGCACGTCCATCGCGCCCAGAGCCACGCCATTGTGTCCAGTCTTGCGCTTGTGCGGGGGAGGTGAGGAGAATCGAAGTGATGGCACAGAGAACGGCGAGGTTCTTGTTATGGTAAAGTGGTTTCATGAGTTGTTATCTTCTCCTAGTGAGTCGTTCCCGAATTCTAAAAGCAGGCGGTCTTGTTCGGTTACAGTGTTTGGCGATAGAGGGCTTCAAAATCGCTTGCTGTGATGGGGCGCGGGTTAAAGGTCGCTGTCCATTGGTGCGAAGCCTCCTCAGCCAGTGTGGAAATTATATCCGTG
>CAMCUQ010000026.1 GCA_945878775.1 Chthonomonas calidirosea | reverse complement strand
TGTGTGAACAGCGGGATTATACGGTAGACTAGAGAGGACATCAGGTACTCCGGGAAGAGGATTTGTTTGGCGACTTAACTCTACCTCAGAAGTTGCCTGATGTCGTAACACACTTTTTGTCTACATACTTTTACCGGAAACTAAAGTGCATAAGGTGAGAGTGTACATCCGAGGAGACTAAAGAGGCTAAACCGCGTTGGAGCAAAAGATGCTACAGAAGATTGAATTTCAAGAGAGTCTTTTTGAGACAAATGGGCAGACGTTGAACTATGCAATGAGCGAGAAAGGAGGCTCTCCCTTGCTCTGTTTGCATGGTGTAACCCGTTGTTGGCAAGATATGCAGACCGTCATGTCTGTTTTTGCCCCAGAACAACAGGTCTTTGGGCTTGACTTTCGTGGGCATGGACTCTCTGGGAGAGGCTCTGGACACTATTTAACGACCGACTATATCCGTGACGGTGTCTCGTTTGTTCGGAAGCATTTCGATGTACCGGGCGTGATCTTTGGGCACTCCTTGGGGGCAATGGTTGCTGCCGGTATCGCCGCAGAGGTTCCTGAGAGAGTGCGAGCCGTGATACTGGAAGACCCTCCTTTTGATACGCTTGGCACAGGGATTTTCCAAACCTCCTTCTATGCCTACTTCTCTAGGCTGAATGAACTTCTCATTGATGCACCAAAGAGCGCACCTGCAATGGCACGTCGCCTTGCCGAGATGCGCTTTCCCTCACCAGACGGCAAGACCCTAGTACGTATGGGAGATGTGCGCCTACCGGAGGCAATTCGCTTTCATGCAGAGTGTCTCCTGCGCCTAGACACTGCGGTGCTTGCGCCAATCTTGGCAGGACGCTGGCTGGAGGGCTGGGCTTGGGAAAGGCAACTGGCGCGTATCTCTTGCCCGACTCTGCTTTTGGTAGGAGATACTGCTTTTGGTGGGATGTTGCCTCTCGAGGTAGCGGATCGAATAGAGCGACTGGTTTCTACAACAATGCGAATCGATTTTCAGGGCGCGGGGCATCAGCTTCACGCCACACAGTTTGAGAGAGTGATCGAGGGCGCGAAGGCGTTCCTAGCGACACTCTGAGCCTATTCTCTAAAGGACACTGACGATGAAGACAGCAACGGGCTATACCGTGATTACAAACGGGCAGATGGTAGATGGAACGGGCGCAAGCCCTACCCCGGATGCAACAGTGGTGGTACACGATGGGCATATTGAGTATGCAGGCTCTACTGCCGAAGCACCCCCCTTCCCTGAAAATGCCACCCGAATCGATGCAAACGGTGGCACAATTCTGCCCGGACTCGTGGAAGCGCACTACCACCCCACCTATTTCAATGTGGCTGCATTGGAAGACCTCGATATTAAGTATCCGGTCGAATATGTGACTCTGTTGGCGGCAGCAAACGCAAAGCTGGCTCTGGAGTGTGGTTATACGTCGGCGCGAAGTGGGGGTAGCCTCTTCAATATTGATGTGTGGCTCAAGAAAGCGCTTGAAAGCGACGTTACTTTGGGACCCCGACTCTCGGCAAGCGGGCGTGAGATATGCGGGGTTGGTGGGCTGATGGATTGGAACCCAGATTTCCGAAAGATAGGTATGGAGGGGCTTGTTCTCTTGGTGAATGGTCCCCATGAGGCGCGTTCCGCCGTTCGTAAACTGGTGAAGGATGGTGTGGAGTGGGTGAAGACCTACCCCACAGGGGATGCCGCCGCGCCAGATACAAACGATCATCATACGCTCTGCATGACCTTCGAGGAGATGCACGCCGTTGTTCAGACTGCCCATAATCATAAGCTGAAGGTGACGGGACACTGTCGGGCTACGCAGGGGATTAAGAACGCGCTGAGGGCAGGTTACGATACGCTGGAGCATGGCACGTTTATGGACGACGAGGCGTTGGATATGCTCTTGGAGCGCAATACACCCGTGGTTCCTGCTCTCCAATTTGAGTATGCAAGTGTGGTTTTTGGAGCCGAGTATGGAATGTCTCAAGCCGTTCTTGATGGGCATCAAGAGACCCTAGAAGGAGGAGCGGAGAGCGCACGCCGCATTCTGAAGGCAGGAGGAAGGTTAGGAATGGGGGGTGACTATGGCTTCGCTTGGACACCACACGGAACCTACGCCAAAGAGCTGACCTTCTTCGTCAAGTATGTGGGGCTTAGCCCTCTCCAAGTGCTTTCCTGTGCCACCAAGACGGGCGCGGAGATCATGGGGCGCGACGCGGAGTTTGGGACGTTGGAGGCGGGAAAACTGGCGGATATTTTGGTGGTTGATGGGGATATTCTTGCAGACATTGCCCTCCTAGAAGATCGCACGAAGCTGATCGCGGTTATGCAGGGAGGCATTGTTAAGGCGGGGCGTCTCGCACAACCCTCCTTAGGAAATTAGGGTGGGTATCCAAAGCGGGGCAGATAGCCCAACACTTTTTGGATTGATGGAGGTTCTCATGTTACTCAAAAGCATAACCCGCAGGGGCTTGATTGCGTTGCTACTCTTGCTGGTAGTTGTTCCGCTTTCTGCTCAGAATCTGCCCCCCAGTCAGACCCTCGGCATACCGATGCGCGACGGCAAAAAAATGGCGACAGACCTCTATCTTCCCGCAGGGCAAGGCAAATTCCCTGTTATCCTCGTCCGAACCCCTTACGGCAAACAGGGCGTAGCGGGGTTTGGTATAGATGGAGTGAAACACGGGTATGCCGTTGTAGCACAGGACACGCGAGGGCGGGCTGCCTCCGAAGGAGAGAATCTGCCCTTTATTGGAGATGGTTGGTGGGAGGGGCACCAGGACGGGCTGGACACTCTGGAGTGGCTCGTCAAACAACCCTGGTGCAACGGCAAAATCGGAACATGGGGAGGCTCTGCGCTTGGAATAACACAGCTTGGAATGGCAGGAACAGGCACAAAGCTCCTCTCCGCACAACATATCGTCGTTGGGGCTCCCAACTTCTATCCGTACCTCACGTTCCCCGGTGGAGTCTTCAAAAAGGCGATGATTGAGGACTGGCTCACCGCCACCAAGCACGAGCCGAATGCGCTTCAGCTGTGGGCAGCTCACACCACTTTCGACTCCTTCTGGAAGCAGTTCGATCTCAATTCTCGCTGGAACAGAGTCCATGCACCTGCCGTGCATCTTGGGGGATGGTACGACATCTTTGGGCAGGGGACTATCGACTCCTTCGTGGGCTATCAGACGAAGGGGGGAGAGGGAGCGCGTGGCAAACAGGTTCTCGTTATGGGACCGTGGACGCATGGAGTCATGCAGAACAAGGCAGGCGAACTCACCTTCCGAAATGGCAATCGCCCCCCAAACAAGGTAGCCGATACATGGCTTTGGTTTGACTATCACCTCAAGGGGATACAGAATGACTTTGCGGAGATGCCCGCCGTCACCTACTATGTGATGGGCGATGCAAGCGACTCGAACGCCCCCGGAAACGTCTGGCGCACCGCAAACCAGTGGCCCCCTATGCCCACGAAAGCCACTCCGCTCTATCTTGCCCAAGAGAAAAGGCTCTCCCTTGTTAAACCAAAACAGGTTGCAAATTTCCCCTACACCTATGACCCTGCAAGTCCTACGCCCACCGCAGGAGGTCCTCAGCTGACGATTCCGTCTGGAGCGGTGGAGCAGAGCAAGGTCGAAAGCCATTCCGGTGTTGTGGTATTCACCAGTGACGTACTCACCGAGCCTCTGGAGGTAACGGGGCGTGTGAGGGCAAAACTTTGGGTCTCTAGTACCGCACCCGACACCGATTTTACGGTAAAACTTTGCGATGTGTACCCCGATGGCAAGTCCTACAACATATGCGAAGGGGTAATTCGCGCCCGTTTTCGTAAGGGCTTCGAGCGTGAAGTGTTTCTCACGCCGGGTGAGATAGTACCTGTGGAGATAGACCTCTGGTCAACGAGCATTATCTTCAACAAGGGGCACCGATTGCGGGTACAGGTTGCCTCTAGCAGTTTCCCCGGCTACGATCCCAACCCAAACACAGGGGCAGGCTTTCGCGCAAATGCTGAGAAGCGCACCGCTCAGAATACCCTCTATACAGGCTCCAAATACCCCTCCCATATTCTCCTGCCCATAATGCAGGGGATACTGATTGATGACTAGGTAAGTCTCTAAAGTCACAGAAGTAGGGGCACTCTCATCCTTGCCCTGCCAAGTGTAGTAACCTTTGTAGCGGTCAATAACAGTTTTCTGAGCAAAAACCTTGTCTTGCAACTGGAACTTTCCCTTTGAAAATGCAACTAAAGGATTGAGGAGTATCACACCATGCGCCATATACGATTACTGTTGCTGATTCTGATGGGATTGTCTCTTTCTCCCTTCTCTGCTTTGGCTCAAGAGAAGCCTCTCACCTCAGAGGAGCAAGCAAAACAGACGGTTCTTCTGGGCTGCCTGGACAAACACCTAAACCTGCCCGATCTGAGCAAGACAGACATTGTGCGAGTGATCAATCTCGCGTGGGAGCCTTGGGCAGGGATGCCCATGTCATACCTTCCTGCAAACAAGATCGAGTATGGTTTCCTACTGAAAGAGGACAAGAACACCTTTACGGTATTGTTCACAACGACCTTACAGCTCACTCTGAGGCACACGAAATCTCCCAACTCTGCCCACTTTAAGAAGATGGATGCAAAAACGTTTCTCAAGCAGTGGTTCCAACCCTATAAAGAGAGCGATTGGTTTGATCGAGATAGAGCCCTCTATTTTGGAAACCAGAAATGGGTGAGACCTACCGCGCCCGGTGCGAGTTCCGATAGGCTGGATGCCCTCTTTTTTACCCGATACTACATGGCACGTGGGGAGCAGGAGACGGCAAACCGCTTCTACCAGTTCTATCTCGATAATGACGAGTATGCGAGAAAGAGTAATGCCGATGTGAAGCACCTCGCGGGAATGCTCTCTTCCATTCGTACTCATCACCTTGAATACGCCATAATGGATCCCTTCCTCTCTCGTGAAACCGTCCTAGAGCAGATGCTCCTGACCCTCCGTAGATACCCAAGCAAGAGCACATTGAGAGTAGGAGAATGGGCACGGACGCTCCTTAAAATGATTGAGGAGGACAGAATACATGCTCAAAAACATCTGCCGCCCCTCAGCACCATGCGCCTCAAAGAGCGCGTTGCGGAACTGATCTTTCGCCTCAGAGACGCCCTCCATCCTACGCGAGAGGAGCATTTTATGGGTTACCCTTATGACGAATCCTTCAAATCGAATCCGCTCTATAATGCGGATAAGCAGCTATTTCAAATAGGCTATCCCGCGATCCCACAACTGATAGCTGCATTCGGAGATAAACGGTTCACAAGAGGCAAGGACACTATTGGCAGCCGAGCGGAAACGATTTTCTCCCAGATAACCTCTGAAAATTTCAATAGTCTGTACAAAAACCAGAGTTCCTACCTCGGTGTGAAGGACTATCAGAGAGTAGCGTGGGCATGGTGGGCAGATTTCCAAAAGAGAGGGGAGAAAGGGGTTCTTATTGAGAGGACGAAAAAGGGAGATAGAGACTCCCTCGCGTTCGGAGAGCGGCTCTTCGAGACCTACCCAACAGAGACGCTTCCCGCTCTCATCGTGGGCTTTGAGAATGCAAAAGACCCTGCCATTCGTGCAAGCTTCATAAAACAGCTTGCAAACTTCCGCGTCCACAAGGTTACGCAACTCACTCGCTCTGCAATGTGGAATGATCAAAGCCTCCAAGTGCGTCTGGCAGCGTTACGTGAACGTTGTGAAGAGGGTGATTTAGAGGCACTCAAGGCAATGCTTTCTATATGGAACCATCCTGAGGGGTGGAACGGAGATTCACGTGAGAAAGATGAGCTTGTCTCGTTTCTTGCCTATGCCTACCATCCAGACGCCGTTCGCGCACTCCGCACACGTCTCACAACCATGTCGTCCTCTCAACTGTCTACCGTAATAGACGCTCCCTTTAGTGCTTTTCCAGCCCCATTTACTCCTGCTCCAACGGGCAACATAAAGGCAGAGCAGTTACGAGTGCGAAAGGCGTATGAGCAGGAGGTTGAGACACTCCTCATTCAGACACTCGCGCGTGAGGACGATATTACAGCGGGAAGACTCATTCGATGGAATACAAAAACGGTGACTTTAGCCTCCTCATCAGGGCGTGCCTGTGATATTGTTGGTGCAATGCTCGCCTTCATGCGCCCCGACAAGTATCACTTTTCTTTGAGTGCCCCCCTCAGAAAACGTGAAATACAGAGGATCGCTCTCCTCAATCAAATCCGCAATGAGCAGGGGTTGCCCCCTCTGCCCATTCCTCCTCTACCCACACAGCAGGTGCCACAAAATGTCGTCTCGCAGGTGCTCTTTGCCCACGACACTCCCCCTCTGCCCGCTCCTTTGCGTGAAAAGTTGACAACACTACAGGGAGTCAAATTGGACGGTAAGATGTTGACGGAGAGGCTCTCTGTAGTGCTACAAAGTCTTCCTGCTGGCATCCATGGGTTCTACACGGAGGTGGATTCTATGGGGGATGGAACGGGCGTTCGCCTCTTTTTTCACTTTCAAAGCTTGAGGTTTGAAGGAGAGAGGCTCGAAGGAGGAGAAGTAAGTGGTGACATTAGTGCTCTCACGGAGAAGCGGAGCATAGGCTCCATCAGTTTTAGTAGCAGTGGAAAGGAGATTGACGCGGAGGTCACACGGAGTCTTGAACGTGCGCTTGCGCTTCCCCCAAACAAGCCCTTTGAGATAACGCTCAACCTCAAACGAGGCTAGCCTTTGCGTTCTAAGACCACGCTACATTCTACTTTCTTGGGGAGATGATGGACATAGCGAAAGCCCAAAGAAGAGATTTTTCGCTATGCGCCACATTACCCATTATAGGGGACTGCTCCATGAGGTTAGACCTTCGGAATGACATTAATTCTCTGCTTTTACAGAGACCCCAATGCGTGCCACAAAGAGTCCTAAGAAGACCCTCAGCACGCTCCAAAACCAGCCAAACCCCGGTTCGGCTTCCCGAAAGAAATCACCAACGGCTCCAATAACTCCCCAGCAACCACCCCACACGAGGAACCATCCCGCACAAGACGTGAGAAACTGCCAAAAGGTGTCTATCTCCTGTGCCCAAGCCTTATCTGTGCGTTGCATAGTGAACAGGAAAATCGCCAAGACCAAGAGGGCTATTCCCGGCACAAAGAAATGACCGTTATTCGCGCCAACGTCCATGGCGTAGAGGCACAGTATTGCCCCACACCCCGTAAAAACGATCTGTACCAGCTTGACCAATAGAGCGTTCATAATATCTCCTCCACGAGAGCGAATCTCTAAACGGATTTATGCCGAATCACGAGCATCTCATTGCCGCCGATCTGGAACTCATAATCGACTTTGCGAACCTCTACCTGATAGTGGTCGTTTTGCAGTTGTGCCACGACAGGAGCCAGATGCGGAGAGATTTCGCCACTGAAAGCCATGAGGATGGGAAAGACGCGCACCTCATGGGCAACACGCGCCATTTCCCGCAGACTCTGAAGATGGAACTCCATAGTGAACTGCTCTGAGTAGGTAAACAGAAAGTGAGAGCAGAGTGCGAGATCAAAATGAGCGGAGGGGAAGGGTAAAAGGGGCAGTTCGCCAATAATATAGCGCCCTTGTGCCCTACCAACAGGGTAATCTTCCAGAAAGAGGCGCATCGCTCGCATCCGAATCTGACTCAGTTGGACAGGAGAACCGTAGTGATCCCAGCGGAATTGTGCCTTGGTCTCCTCGTTCATGGCGGTCATTCGGGTACAGGTCTCCTCGATACGTTCCCGAATCGCTTCCTGCGAAAACTGATAGATCGGATCACAGGAGAGTACCGAATACCCCTGCGCCGTCATCTCTGCGGTGAAACTGCTAGGACCACCGCCACAATCCACGATGCGCTTCGCTCTATCCTCTGAGGTTAGGGAGAACATGCGCTCATATTCGCTTGCCAGTCTACCCCACGGCACGACTTTTTCGAGTTTCACGGCTTGCTTCTTCTCAAATGCATATTTCCTAGCAAGGAGAGCGTGCTAGGCTTTGGGAGTGGGTTCGGCGTAGGTTCCTATGAAGCCTGTAAGAAAGGATTCTATAAGCAGGACGGGAACCTCTTTCCCAATGAGAGACTCAGGAGAGCGGGTTCCGTTTTGTGGTATGGTGAAGTGAACTGTTCTAAGGGTGCGGGTATAGCCCGTGAGTTTATTGCGATCCTTTTGGCTATAGCCCTCGACGAGTACCTCTTGAACGGTTCCTAATAGCGTTTGGTTGATCTCTGCCGTGATACCGTTTTGAAGGGCAATGAGCTGAGCAAGGCGTTCTAGTTTGAGAGATTGCGGGAGTTGGTCTTCGCGCTCTGCCGCTTTGGTATTGGGGCGAGGGCTGTAGGCGAACATATAGGCAAAGTCGAAGCGCATCTCCTCCACAAAGCGCATTGTGTTCCAGAACTGTTCGTCTGTCTCTCCGGGATAGCCCAGCATAATGTCGGTGGAGAGGGCGATGCCGGGGACTTGCTCACGGAGTTTGCGAACGATCTCTCGATACTCGGCGGTGGTATAGCCACGGTGCATCTCCGCAAGGAGCGCGTCGTCTCCAACCTGTAGGGGAAGGTGGACGTATTCACAGACTCTTTCAAGGCGTCCTATCGCCTCTATCAGTTCATCGGTAAAATCGCGTGGGTAGGGTGAAGTGAATCGGATTCGGCGCAAGCCAGGGATAGCATTCAGTTGTTCAAGCAGTTGTGCAAACGGGACTCTGCCTTCCGGCAAGTTTTTGCCGTAAGAGTTGACCGTTTGCCCGAGGAGGGTGATCTCCTTGGTTCCATTGCGTGCCAGTGCCTCAATTTCCGTCAGAACTTCAGCGGTGGGGCGGCTTCTTTCTCGCCCCCGTGTGAAGGGCACAATGCAGAACGTGCAGAACTTGTCGCACCCGTACATAATGGGGACGTGCGCCTTGAGCTTGGGAGTGCGCTCCGTTTTGCGGGCAGGAATATCGGAGACGATAGCTCCCTTGCGTGGGGGCAGAGTCAGCGCGGTGAGGGCAATGGTTTTGCGCCCGTCGTTCTGCTTGCTCTGTGGTTCCAGTGCAACAATGTCCTGCTCACCGCTTTTTATCCTTGTTAGGAGTTCAGGAATAGCGGCGATGTTGCCCGTTCCAATGATCATGTTGACGTAGGGAGCGCGCTTTTTGATCGCCTCACTCTCGACCTGTGCCATGCATCCACAGACCCCAATAATGAGCTGTGGGTGTATCTTTTTTAGGTCATTGAGGCGTCCCAGAGCACTCCACACCTTGTCTTCGGGCTTGGCACGCACCGAGCAGGTATTGAGCAGAACAACTTCGGCTTGCTCTGCGCTTTCGACCGCTCTATAGCCAGATTGTTCCAAGTAGAGGCTCATCTGTTCCGAGTCCTCCTCGTTCATCTGGCATCCCCACGTCATGATATGGTAGCCGGGGGCGGTCTCTTTTTGGGGCGCTGGATAGGTCTCCGGCAGTGTCAATACTTCAGGCATACGTTACTTTCTCAAGAGGGGGTTTTTTTGTGAGGGAACATTTAGCGGACGGAGTAGACGAGAACTCCGAGCGTATCTCCCAGTTTTGCGCCTTCGTGACAGCTCAGGCACTTCTCCTCTGTGGCACGGATAGGGCGCATGGCAATAAACCAGTTTTTGTAGTGTGTGTCCACATTTTTGCCCTGTTTCAAGGTAGGTAGTGCCTTAATACAGGCTTTCTCGACAGAGGGCTGATAGTTTTTTTCCCATTGCGCCGCTTCATTTTCTGCAACGCCGTCCTCCCCATTCGAGAAATATTTTCGGCTTTTCGTGATGCCCACCGTCCAATATCGATTGAGCAGTCTCGGCTCTGGCTTCGGGGGAACCCCTTCAGAATCTTTAGCTTGCACAAAATGGGTTCCGGGTTTGTGGGCACATCGAAAGAACCCGATGGCATAGGCATGTCCCGAATGTTTGACCGCTTTGAGGAGTGACTTATCTTTGGCTACCTCTTCACGCAAACCCAAAGCGTTGGTGTGTCCTGGAAGCCCCATGCGAGTGATACCAAACTTACCGGAGTCCTTGTGGAAGCGGGGCTGAATGATTTTGTCTAGTGCATTGGCAACGCTTGCGGGGCTGCTCTGCTTGCGCCTTGCTTCGCCTGCTGTCACCTTTTGAGGCGTAATGAGAGTGACTGCTCCCAGACATAATCCACTGGTAGCCATAATGACGAGTATCTTTTGCATCGGTCCAATTCCTTTGTGGTGTAGGGATACGATTTTGGAGGACACTCTATTCCCGCTCTCTGCCCCCAAGATGCCCTGGACGACGACGCTTTGCATGGCGACGGCGTATCTCTTGGGTCAGTTGCTTTACACGGGAGACATGGGGCGCATGAGGACGCTCAAGCGCTTTCTCATAGACCTCAAGCACCCGCTTTGCCATCGCTTCGGGAGTATAGCGTTCGGCACGCCGCTTGCCTGCCTCTCCGAATGCCTGGCAAAGTTCTGGATCAACCAATAGCCGGTGGATAGCTTTGGCAAAAGCGTGGCAGGTTTGTGGGACAGAGAATCCCGTCTCCCCTTCCAGCACCATTTCACTTGCCCCTCCATCACTCACTGCAATGCAGGGTAAGCCCATCGCCATCGCCTCTACAAGTACCATTCCTTGCGTCTCAACCGCAGAAGGGAGGAGGAAAATATCACTGGCGGCGTACCAATCCCCCACCTCCTCACGAGGAATCATGCCAGGAAAGGTCACACGGTTTTGCAAACCTAACTCTTGTGCCTGTACCTCTAGTTCCTCACGACAAACACCATCTCCTGCCAAAATGATGTGAAAATCGCGCAGTGGCTCCGGCAAACCGATATGCCGCAACATGGCAACACTCTCTAGGAGAATATCGACTCGCTTTTCGGGACCCAAACGCCCCAAGTAGAGTAGAGTGGGTTTATCTGTTTCGATTCCTAACTGAGCGCGCAATATTGCGCGGGCTTCAGGGCGCGGCGCGGGAATGCGTACTCCACTGGGAATGACTACATAGCGGGCACGAATGCCATCCTCTAGCATGGCGTCACGGGTATGTTTGGAAGGGGTGATTACGTAGTCGGCATGGGAGCAAAAACGGCGCACAAGCCCCTGCATGGCTTTGGGACCCATAGAGCGCACGAACGGCGATTTGAAAGACGCCATCATTATATCGTAGCGGGAATGTGCCGTGTAGATCATCGGGATTCCATACTTGTCTGCCAGTTCCGCTCCAAACTTACCTACCACGAACGGGTGCTGACAGTGAATGACGTCGATCTCCAACTCTGGGAAATTTGTCTTAATGCGCGGAAAGGGACGCGCAAAATGGTAGGGATGCTTTGGGAAGGGCAGCTCAGGCAGGCGAAAGATATGCTCATCATCATCCAATTGAGGTGTGCCGGGAGCAAAGACATAGACGGTATGTCCCCATGCACGCAGTGTCTCTCTCAGGTTGACTACCGAGGTGACGACTCCGTTTGGGACAGGTGTGTAACATTCTGAAAAGAGGGCAATACGCATCACGCAACCTACCTTCCCTGTTAGCGGTTTACAAAGCCCCGTCCGGCTTTGCAAAAGCTACCACATATCCTAAAATGATACCCTGTGAACTCTGCTGTGTCAAATATTGAATCGCTCTTATGATACCTACGAAGAGGAGGCTTCAGGGTTTCATCGGTATAGAGGTGGGCAAAGAAAGTGTGAGGGGATTGAGGTATAATGCTAGGCACAGAGGCTCTCTACTATTCTCTTCCAAACTCTACACAGAGGAGACCTCTCAAGAGGTAGAGACTCTAGGGAGAGATTTGAGAAGATTAGATTTTGTAGATATTTTTTGGAAAAGGATGCCCCGTCTTGAAAATTGAGGTGGCTGTCGCACAGCTTAAGCCCCATAAGGGCAACTATGTCGCCAATCTGGAGTGTATCGGAGACCTTTTTGCACAGCTGGAGGAGGAGGCTCCTCAGACACAGGTCTTGGTGTTGCCGGAGACGGTGCTCTCCGGCTATTTTTTGGAGGGTGGGGTGCGTGATGTGGCAAAAACCTCCGAAACCCTCTTTGCCGACCTGTTGCGCGTGTATCGTGAGCGTGTTGCGCGAGAAGAGGCTACCCTAGATGTCTGCTTGGGCTTCTATGAGCTGTTTCAAGGCAAGTACTACAATAGTTCCCTCTATGTGACGCTTTCGGCAGAAAACTCTACAGAGCCTGCGCGTCTCCTCCACACCCACCGCAAATTCTTCTTGCCGACCTATGGGGTGTTCGATGAAAAACGGTTCGTCTCACGAGGGCGCACGCTAGAGGCTTTTGACACCCGATTTGGGCGGGTCTCTATGTTGATATGTGAAGATGTTTGGCACTCGATCTCTGCCACTATCGCGGCACTGAAGGGGGCGATGATCGTCTATGTCTTGAGTGCGTCGCCAGGACGGGAATTTAGTGGACATCATATCGGTAATATCGCGCAGTGGAATGTGCTGCTGCCCGCAATGGCAGAAGAGCATAATGTTTGGGTAATCTATGCTGGATTGATAGGCTTTGAGGGTGGAAAAGGTTTTACCGGCTCTTCGCAGGTGGTCGATCCGTGGGGGAATACCCTCGTGACCGCCTCTGTAACAGAGGAATCGGTGATTAGAGCGACGATTGATCTCGATGATGTGGCGATTGCACGCGCAAACTCTCCTCTGCTTGCTGATCTAGAGGCGGCTTTGGGAGATATTGCGATGCAACTTCAGCAGGTGGCACAGGTTCCGCATTTAACCTTGTAATGGGAGTATAAAAGAAGAGAGTATGAGACGATTACCGATGATCTGTGCGCCTAAGTTTGACCCAGAATCGGATGAGAACCTGAGGATCAATGAACCCCTCATGGCGGACTGGCTGATCGCGTTTCTAAAGGATGAGATAGTGCGAAGGCGTGGAATGACTCGTGCCGTTGTGGGAGTTTCGGGAGGAGTAGACTCAGCACTAGTTGCGTTTCTGCTGGCGCAGGCGTTGGGAGCAGAGAACGTGACGGGTATCCGTATGCCCTATCACGCCTCTTCGCAAGAGAGCCGAGATCACGCTTCGCTGGTTGTGGAGGCGACGGGGATTCAGATGGACACCATTGAGATCACCGACGCGGTGGACAATTATCTCAAGTTTGCACCCGACGCAGACGGGCGACGGCGTGGAAACGTGATGGCGCGAATGCGGATGATAATCCTCTTTGACCAAAGTGCCAAGATGGGCTGTATTCCGGTGGGAACAGGAAATAAGACGGAGCGACTTTTTGGCTACTTCACATGGCACGCAGACGATTCTCCTCCCGTCAACCCACTGGGCGACCTCTATAAAACGCAGGTTTGGGCGTTATCGCGCTATATGGGGGTTCCCGATATTATTGTGAATAAGCCCGCCTCGGCAGACCTTATTGTGGGACAGACCGACGAGGGCGATTTTGGGATAACCTATCAGAAAGCGGATCGCATTCTCTACTATCTCTTAAAGGGGTTTTCGGCGGCAAGACTGGTGGCGATGGGCTTTCCAGATTCGGAAGTTGCTCTCGTTAAGAAGAGGCTGGATAGCACACACTGGAAGCGACACCTGCCCACCGTTGCCATGCTCTCAAATACCTCTATCAACGATTACTACCTGCGCCCTGTGGACTACTGAAACGAGGGCAAAAAGAGAGAGTGTGCCAAGCGGTTCCCAAAAGGAGCCTTTGGCTCTTTCTGAGAGGTATGTTTGAGGAAGGAAGGAATTCGCAACCATGTTGCACTATCCCAAGCCACTGGGGAGACTAGTGGCAGAACTGGAACGCTTGCCCGGAGTCGGTCCCAAATCCGCGCAACGAATGGCTTTTTATATTTTGCGACAGCCCGCAGAGGAGGCACGACGTTTTGCAGAGGCTATCCTTGCGGTGAAGGAGAGTATTCGACTGTGCAAAGAGTGCTCCAACTTCACAGATCAAGAAGTGTGTGAGGTGTGCCGCGATCCAAAGCGAGATCGCACCCTCTTATGTGTGGTGGCAGAGCCTCATGACCTGATAGCAATGGAAAAAACGAACGAGTTTCGAGGACTCTATCATGTCGTGCAGGGAGTCATCTCCCCGATGGATAATATAACACCGGAGATGCTGAAGATACGTGAACTTTTCCCACGTGTGGCAAATGGGGTGCAAGAGGTGATCCTCGCCTTCAATCCCACGACAGAAGGGCAGACGACGGCTCTCTTTTTAGCATCGCGCCTCAAGCCCTTGGGAGTTCGCGTCTCGCAGATCGCGCATGGACTGCCTGCGGGCGGCAATCTCGATTATGCGGATCAAGCGACTCTGATCTCCGCTTTGCAGTGGCGGCGTGAGATGTAGTTGTTTTGGCAGGAACGTGAAACCTTTACCGGGGTCTGTGCGTTGACAAAAAGAGGCACAGACCCTATAATATTCACAAAGAGTTTAAGATTAGAAAAACCTCGGCAGGAGGAGTTATCCTTTGGCTTCAACAGATGTCGATAAAGAGCTAGAGACCCTTATTCGTGCTCGCTATCCACTGATCTATATCGTTTCGTGGGAAGAAAAACGAGTGGAAGACGCCTTGCGTACCATCGCGCAGGCACGTGGCAAAAAGATATTCTTCTGGACGATCACACAGGGCATGGTTATGAATCCGAATCACCGTGATAATGCCACGCGTGATCATATGGCTGCCCTCGATTTTGTGATGGATTCTCGTGATCAGGCTCTTTTTGTTCTTAAGGACTATCATGCCTTTATTTCTGATGTGACGGTGACACGTCGCCTCCGTGATCTCACCTCTGCCCTCAAGACCAGCTATAAAACGCTCGTGATTCTGGCTCCCTTGCTCAAACTGCCAAGCGAATTGGAGAAAGATATCACGGTCGTCGATTATGGACTTCCCGACCTCATTGATCTCGACCATATTCTGGAGGGGATAGTTCAGGCAGTGAAGGATAAGCCGCACGTCAATACGGCACTCTCTCCCATTGAGCGGGAGCGGATTTTGAAGGCAGCACAAGGCTTGACAGCAAATGAAGCCGAGAACGTGCTGGCAAAATCGCTTGTGGAAAAGCAATGCTTCGATGTCGATGTCATTCTGGGTGAGAAAGAGCAGATCATTCGGAAGTCGGGCATTTTGGAGTACTACCCTTTCAGTGAGCGCATTGAGGATGTAGGTGGTCTCGACCTTTTGAAGGATTGGATGGAGAAGCGTACTGTCGCTTTTACAGAACAGGCGCGTGAGTTTGGGTTGCCCTCCCCACGTGGTGTCCTGCTTTTAGGAGTGCAGGGGTGTGGAAAAAGCCTCTCCGCAAAGGCGATTGGGGCTATCTGGCATTTACCCCTGTTGCGATTGGATGTGGGACGCATCTTTGCAGGCATTGTTGGCTCTTCGGAAGAGAATATGCGAAAAGCGATTCGTGTGGCAGAATCGGTCGCGCCCTGCATCCTTTGGCTCGATGAATTGGAGAAGGGCTTTTCGGGAACTCAGAGCAGTGGTTCCTCAGATGGTGGCACGACCTCGCGCGTCTTTGGCACTTTCTTGACGTGGATGCAGGATAAAAAAGCCCCCGCGTTTGTGGTAGCAACCTCCAACGATGTAACCGCTCTGCCTCCTGAGCTACTCCGTAAGGGACGCTTTGATGAGATTTTCTTTATCGACCTGCCTGCCGAACAAGAGCGGGAGCAGATTTTCAAAATCCACATCAAGAAGCGAAAGCGCAAGGCGGAGAATTTTGATCTCCTCCGATTGGCAAATGCAACCCCGGGGTTCTCTGGTGCCGAGATAGAGGCTTCCGTGGTGGAGGCTCTCTATGACGCCTTTGATGAGCAAAAAGAGATGACCACCGAGACAATCCTGCAAGCGATTCGGAACTCCGTTCCTTTAGCAATGACCATGCAGGAGCGCATCGAGAGCCTCCGAATGTGGGCTACCGAACGTGCTAGAGCAGCCTCCAGCATTCAGTCGGAGGACTTAGAGACCATTCGCGAAGAGCTTATCATACAAAAGCATCAAACTCTCATAGCCGCCCCGCCGTCGGAGGTTCCAGACGAGGCGTCGCCGGAAACGCCACTTCCCACACCGTTACCGCCATCACCATGAAGGTAGCTTGACCTGTGTACCATGCCAGATAGATTCGACTTTTTGGAAATAGGGAATGAGGCTCCCAAACCCTCTCCCAAAACCGCGCAGCCCACCCCTGAAACCGAATGGCGCAAGCTACGCCTGAAGGCGGTGGAGGTCATTGGTGATCCCGGAGTGGGTGCGGGTGAGTTCTCCCTTCCCACAGGATTGGCAGTAGACCAATGGGGCGCATTGTATGTTGCCGACAGCAATAACCACCGCGTGCAGAGGATTACCCCCAGCGGAGATGTGTACTGTGTGGGACGTCCGGGAACGGCAGTGGGGGAGATGTGGAACCCGCAAGACCTTGCCATTAGCCCAACGGGAGAATTCTTTTTTGTGGCAGAGCAGGGAACAAACCGTATTCAGTGCTTTCGCTTTACCGGGCAGAGCCGAGGCGTAATGATGGGCTTTCGGAACCCAACCGGCTTGGCGTTCGATCCAGAGGGGCGTTTGTGGGTGGCAGATACGGGCAATAACCGCGTGGTGTGCGTGAATGTCCAAAATGGGCAATTCTTGGGCGGATTGGACTCGAAGGGGGGCTTCACACGCCCTATTGCCGTTGCCTGTGACCGCTTTCATCAGGTGTATGTGACCGACCTAATGAGTCAGAATGTAATCTGCTACGATAAGAATGGCAAGCGACGCTTTGGGCTGGCAGATAACCGTCGCCTTGTGCGCCCTACCTGTTGCGCCGTAGACTCGGAGGGGAGGCTCTATGTGGTGGAGCAGGAGGCGAATCGGCTTCATGTGTTCACCCCAGACGGAGACTCTCTGGAGACATTCGAGAAATTGAGCACCCGTATGGGGGAACTGCGTAACCCCACCGCCGTTGCCATTGGTCCGCAGGGCGAAATCTATCTTTCTGATACTCAGAACCACCGCGTGGTGCGCCTCGCTTGGGAATAGCACCCCTATTTGCCTTAACACACCTATGAACATCCGAACCCTAAACCTCATTTGGGAAGAGAAAATCCGTGGAAGTTACCCCGTTACTGCGTCTGCATTGAACAATGCGGGGGTGCTGACGCGAGGCGTTCCGCGCCCAATGGAGGTGCGGAACTACGATCTCACACGTGTGGCTGCAGACGGTTCTCAGGAAAAAGGGGTTGCCTTCACAACGCAAACCCTCCTTGAGCTAGAGGTGGTTGCGGATGCAGATTCGTTTTTGGGCATGACGTCAAACGAAATCTACTTGTTTCATGCGGGAGGAAAATCCCGATTTTTGAGCGAGAGGCACATCATTTTTATCGATTCCTCTCTCTGTAGCAAGGGCTGGCAGGTGGTCGTCGGGTTTTCGGATATGGCGGGATCGAGTTTTGAGATCGTCTATGGGGATATGAGCGGTCATACGGAGTGGGGCTTGGATGTCCTCTCGCCGCTGTCGAGCGTCACTCTCACGCCAGACGCTTCGCATATTGCCTATGGTACAGAGGGAGGAATTATCGCTCTCCTCACCCCAAAACGGAAGCAAGTATGGCAGTTTTTGATTGAGGAACCCGTCCATGCCGTTGTCTCCTGTAGGCAGGGCAAAAGAACACTCTACGGAACAAGCACAGGGAGTGTGGGTTGTATTTCGATAGAGGGTACGCGCCTTTGGGAGATAGAGCTTGTGGGAGATGTGGCACACGTGGCTCTTTCAGAGGATGGGGAGATATGTGCCGCGATTATTCATATGCCAGAAGGGGAAGGCTCTCTACTGGTCTGTTTTACAGGTGAGGGGCAGGTGGGTTGGGAGCATCGGTTCGAGAAACGCCTTGTGGGGTTATCGCTCTCTCCCGATGGAAGCTATCTGGCGACAAGCCTGCGCGACGGTACTGCGATGGTCTATGAAGTGGTGACGGGAGCGACGACAAAGACCAACACTAAAAACCTCGGAGACCCACTTTTGCAGGCACAGGATCTCATCGCAAAAAGCGACTATCAGGGAGCTTTGGGAGTTCTTATTTTCGCATTGGAAGAACAGCCCTCAAACCTGACGCTCTTTGATCTCTATGCCGAGACTCAAAAACAATGGTTTGAAATGCAGATAGCGACGGCACGAACGCAATTTACGGCGAGCGATTTTGGTTCTGCGGTAGAGACGATGGAGGCTTTACTCCTCACAGATGGACAGAACGTGACGGTGGTCTCCCTCCTGAATCAGGCAAAGCAGATGCGGGCACAACAGAGTATTGAGCAGGCGAAAAGTGCCTTGAGTACCAGCGAGCAGGCAGAGGCAACCGAGGGGTACCGAGAGGCGGTACGGCTTCAGCCTCTCGTAAGAGCCTACCGCGAAGGGCTGGGGAGAGTGCTTGCTGGAAGTGCCGCCTCCGCAGATGTGTCGGCAGAGGCGCTTTTGGCGCAAGGGAAGCTTGTGGAAGGGGTGCAGGCTCTAGAGCGAGCGCAAGCGATTACCCCCACGCAGGAGCGAGCGCAAAGGTTGGAACGCGCACAGATCGCGCTCGAATTTCAGGCTGGTATGGAACAATACAACGCCAAGCAATATGCCCCCGCCGTCTTTCAGTTTCAAAAGGTGCTGGCGCGGGATCCCGAACACGGCGAGGCGAAGCGGTATCTTCAGTTCGCGCAACGGTTTTTGCAGGACACAACCACTGAGCAAGTGCAGAGTCGTTTTTCCATGCTTGAGTAACAAAATAATCTTCGGAATATGCGGACTCTGAGGCAGGGGAAAGCGCGCTTTTTGCAGAATTAATAGCTCGTACCAATATTCCCCACTGTTTTGGTTTTACAAGGTTTATTTCTTTTATTGCTCATGCCTGCCATGTCAGCAGGAAAGGTGGAAACTATGCGTATCTTTGCTCCCTATTTAAAGCGCAAAACCGCACTATGGCGTGGGTTTGCGACCCTGGTTCTCATGGGGGTTTCTCTCATGGCGAATGGTCAAGCCAATGTGTTGACCCAACACAACGACAACCATCGCACGGGTGCAAACCTTCAAGAGACGATCCTAAACGCTTCTAACGTGGCTCCCGGCACGTTTGGCAAATTGTACACACGTAATCTCGATGGTGAGGTCTATGCCCAACCGCTCGTTGTATCTGGTGTCGATATTCCGGGCAAGGGCAAGCGAAACGTTGTCTTCGTAGCGACGATGGGCAACACACTCTACGCCTTTGATGCGGATAATCCGCTAGCCTCAACCCCTTTGTGGTCTGTGAATTTTGGTCCCACTATTCCACAAGCCGCAGTACAGTGCTGTTGTACCGACATCTCTACTCAGATCGGCATTTTGAGTACCCCTGTTATCGACGCCGCTACCAATACAATCTATGTTATATCTCGCAACAGATTGGGTTTTCTGGACTTCGCTCCTCACCTGAACTATCGCCAGTGGCTCCATGCTATCGATATTCGGACAGGGCAAGAGCAGACAAATAGCCCGCGCCGTATTCAAGCCACTATGGGGAACCTGACTTTTGATGGCAAAATCCAGAATCAACGTGCTGGCTTGCTGCTACATAATGGATTTGTCTATATCGCATGGGCTTCTCACAACGACTGTGGTCCCTATACTGGCTGGGTAATGACCTATGATGCCAAGACGCTTCAGCAAAAAGGCGTCTATGTCACTGTGCCAACGGGAGGTTTGGGAGGTATTTGGCAGTCGGGGCAAGGGCTTACCGTCGATGGACAAGGCAATGTCCATTTTATTGTAGGCAACGGCACCTTTGACGCCAATACAGGAGGACCCAATATCGGATGCAGCTTCATTAAGCTTGTTCCGAACGCCAAAGGCGGCTTGAAATTTGGGGACTATTTTGCACCCTTCAATGTGGACTTTCTGAATGCAGTGGATGCTGATCTCGGCTCGGCAGGCGTTTTGGCTCTACCGGGAACCGACTTCGTGGTGGGTGGAGGAAAGCACGCAGTCCTCTTCTTGCTCGATTCCAACAATATGGGCAAGTTCCACGCGGGAGATGATAGCAACGCAAAGCAGGCATTTCAGGCATCAAATGGAGATATACGTGGTACTCCCATCTACTACGATAGCCCTACCACGGGCAAGAGTATCTATATCTGGGGTTCCGACGACTATCTGAAGATATATCAATTTGATGGGAACCAATTCAATACCACTCCTGCCGCATACAGCCCCGATGTGGTGACGTATCCCGGGGGAATTCTCTCCCTTTCTGCCAACGGTAAGACTCCTGGCAGTGCCGTGCTTTGGGCATCCCATGCGACAGTAGGAGGAGGGGGCTGGACGAGCGTTCCGGGTGCCATTCGTGCCTATGACCCCAACACAATCACGACGGATTCTGATGGTGTTCCGCGCATGAAAGAGCTGTGGAGCAGTGAGTCAAAAACGACAGACAATGTCGGTATGATGGCGAAGTTCTGCCCTCCCACCATTGCCAATGGCAAGGTGTATGTTCCGACGTTTGGAAGCCTTAGCTCTACGCTTGGCTCTGGGCAGTTGGTCGTTTATGGACTGTTGCCAAAGGCACTCTCACAGGCTCCTACGCTCAGCGCGGCGGCAGGAAATGGGAATGTGCAGCTCAACTGGAACCTCGTTCCCAAGGCGTTTTCCTATAGCTTGTATCGTTCAGAGGCAGGAGCTGCCTTAAAGCTCTTGAACGAGAATGTCTTGCCCGGCTATGTCGATGCGACGGTTATCAACAACGTAAGGTACTCCTATCAGGTAGTGGCAACGAACCCGTTGAATAGCCTCGCAAGCAACATTGTGACCGCGATTCCGAACGATGTCGTGGCTTTGCCAGTGGCTCAAGACACCTACACCTCATCAGGTACGGATCAGACGAAGAATTTTGGTAAGGCGATTCAGCTTCGGGTCTCTGCAAAGAACCCCAATCAGTACACCTTCGTCCAGTTCAACCTTGCGAAGGTTCGAGGCACTATTAGCAGCGCGAAAGTGGGTCTCTACGGAAGACGCGCTGCGACTTCGGGCGTCTCTTCGGACTCGATCTACGAGGTTGCAAACGCCAATTGGGACGAGACAACCCTCACTTGGAATAACCAACCCGCTCTTGGGAACAAGATCGCGACGGCAACTATTGGGACAACAAACCAGTACCACTATTGGGATGTGACCGACCTGATAAAGCAGAAACGGGCGGCGGGTGCAACGCTTGTGACGCTTGCCATTAAACGAGATTCGACACAGGAAGACGGTGTTGCGGATGTCTTCAATTCGCTCGACTCGCAGAATAAGCAACTCGTACCCTTCCTTGCAGTGGGAGTCTCCAATAACCCCAACTACCCGAATGGGTTCAACAACTTCAGTGAACTCGTCTTCAATGGGGTCTCGACCGTCGTCTCAAACCGTTTGCGTGTGGTGGATGGTGGAACCCAACGCGCAGGAAGCGTTTTCTACACGACTCCTGTGAACATCACCAAGTTCACCACAACCTTTACCTTCCGTCCTGTAACACCCATCGCTGAAGGAATGACCTTCACAATACAACGTGTGGGTCTTAATGCGCTTGGTGGTTCGGGAGGCGGTTTGGGCTATGGACAGAACCCAGACACGCTGATGGGAGGGGCTATTCCCAAGAGCTTCGCTCTCAAACTCGACTTCTATAATAATGTGGGTGAGGGCGATAACTCGGTGGGCTTCTTCTCCAACGGAGCGACACCCACCCTTCCTTCCACGAGCCTTGCAGGGTCGGGTGTTATCTTCAAGTGGTCTAGTACGTATCAGGTAACTCTGACATATGACGGAACCACGCTCACCGCAGTGATCCGGGATATTCTCTCAGACAGGACGTTTACGACCGCTTCCCGTCTCAGCATACCCAAGATCATTGGTGGAGATCGCGCGTATGTGGGCTTCACTGGCTCGACCGGAGGGCTAGAGTCCCGCGCCGAGGTTCTGAACTGGGTGTATACTCCGCGCCCATAGCGGGGAGGGTTTCATCTGGCAAATGAGAGAGGGCAGGCACTCCGCTTAGGGATGTCTGCCCTCTCCTGTTTCCGCTACCCTCTTGAGGAGAAAATCACTGTCATATTAGACCTCTTGCATAGGTCACGTTTTTGGGCGAACACGCAGGTTCGCCCCTACAAGCCAACCCCAGCGTAGGGGCAGACCTATGTATCTGCCCACTTATGCAAGAGGTCTAATTAAGGAAGGTGCCATGCGAAAGTTATTATTGGGGGTGAGCTTGTGCCTTGTTGTCCTGTCCCTATCGCGGGGGAGTATGGCACAACAGAAACCCGCCACGGTAGCCTATCAGATCGTGGACATTGCGCCCTTTACTCTGATTTCAGATGAGGTGCGCCCTGCACTGACTGCGGATGGACGCGTGGTGCATTGGGATATGACTCCTCTCGGCAAACGCTTTGGGAGGGTGCGTGAGGGGGATAAATCTGTAAAGATCGAGTCTCCTGTTGCCAATTTCCCCGATGTGTACCCTGCGGCAATGAACGCGCGTGGGCAAGTTGCTGGAGTTCTGAAGTCCTCGCAAGACCTACGGTTTAATCGGGCATTTCTCTTCTCAGGGGGGGAAGTGCAAGATTTGGGAACCCTTGGAGGCAAGTTTGCTTCGGCGCGTGGCTTGAACGATGGGGGCAACGTTGTGGGCGAGGCGCATACGGCAGAAGGAAATGTCCATGCGTTTTTGTGGGGTGGTGGCAAGATGCAGGACTTGGGAATGTTGCCGGGAGGTAGTTTCAGCACTGCGCTAGACATCAACACACAGGGACAGGTGATAGGGATTAGCAATCTCTCTCCGAATGGGAAGAGCCGTGCGTTTCTATGGGAGAATGGCAAGATGCAGGACTTGGGGCTTTTGCCGGGAGGCACATTGAGCCATGCCCACGCCATTAACGAGCAGGGGGATATTGCAGGTTGGGCAGACACTCCAGAGGTGGAGATCGAAGCGGTTTTGTGGCGGAAAGGAAAGATGATCTCGCTGGGGTCTCTGGGTACGGAGCCTAGCTCGGCATGGGGGCTGAACAATCGGGGGCAGGTGGTGGGAACGGGTGCAACAGCGCGGAAGAGGATGCACGCCTTTCTCTGGGAGCAGGGCAAAATTCGTGACCTAAACGACCTGATTCCGCAGAATTCGGGCTGGACTCTCCAAATCGCGCTTCGTATTAACGACAACGGGCAGGTTTTGGGAACGGGCTTGTTTCAAGGCAAGCGTCGGCTCTTTCTTTTGAAGCCGATTCTGCCTGTTTCTGCGCTAGAGTCGCGTATCTGCCGACAGAGAAAGCCCGCGCCTCCGAAGACGCCTGTTCTGAATGGGATCGCGCCAAACTTCGGGCAGTACGATATGAAAGGAAAGCGGCGCACCCTGCGGGAGTTTCAGGGCAAGCCTCTTATGCTTTTCTTCTTTTGTGGGTGTCGCTGGTGCCGAGATTGTGCGCGGTCTTGGGGTGATCTTCAACGGAGCCATGCACTAGAGCGAGGAACCCCTCCTTCTCCGCTTCCAACCGTTATTGTGTTTCAGGGGGATGCCGATGCTACGCGTGCTTTTCAGTCCACGACACACCTAGAGCCAAGCCAGACAATTCTGCTTCCCGATAAGAAGCTGGAAGTGGCTCTTGCCTACCGTGCGATGCCTTGCCCACGTGCTTTTGTGCTGAATGGGGAGCAGAGGGTTCTGTATACAAATAACAGTCCCGATGATGCCCCACAGAAGGGGTCTTCTGCAACCATTCTCTCCCGCGCTATCGACGCTCTGGAGCGCACTAAGCGGTTGGAGAGGAGTGCGGAGCCTCTTCCTGCCACTGAGGCGCAACTACGCCTCATCCCCGCGCGGGGTATGGAGCGTGTGACGGATCGTGGGCTACGCTTTGTGACAGGGGTGATTGACCCTTTGGAGAATCCGGTTATCCGGCAAGAGTTTCGTTTGAAGAATGAGGGGAAGCTTCCCATTCGGATCACGCTTCAGCCAACCTGTGGTTGCACAAGCACTTTGCTTTCTTCGGAGGGGCAGGAGACACAGAGCCTTCTGCCGGGAAAAGAGGGTAAGGTCTCGATCACGCTTCAGACTTTGCATTTGAAGGCGGGGCAGTTCAGTAAATATATCTATATACTTGTGGAGGATGATCCTGCGCCCGTTGCCTCTTTCGAGATAGTGGGGAGCCTGCTGCAGGTCGCCTCTTTTTCGAGTCGCGTGGTGAGTTTTGGGACTCTGAAGGCAGGACGCGGCGCGACTCAGACACTGGAAGCGACGTTGGATTCGCGGTTTGTGAAGGGAGGTACTTTCCCTCAGCTGATCTCCTCTGCATCGGATGTGGAGATAATCCCTGCACCAGAGGCGAGTGTGAAGATTTCGGAGCGAGAGGGAAAGCGTTTTCTGACACGGGAATATACATTGAAATTGCGTTCAAACGCGGCGATTGGAGCGGTGCAAGGAGAGGTCTATTTTCCACCCATGGGGGCGACGGCGCATCAGGACAAGCACTCTCCACGTGATGTGGAGGCGATGGGGGGAGTTTGGGTCTCTTTGGCAGGGGAGATTGAGGGACGCATTACGGCGATGCCCCGCGTTATCGCCTTTGGTTCGGTGGAGTATGGAAGGGTGTTTGTGGGCGAGGTGACGATTTTTGGGGAGGATGAGGCGGCTCTTAAGGGTTTGCGGGCAGAGAGTTCTTCCCCCTACCTTGTGGTGCACTTGGAGGCGAACAAGGAGGGGCAAAAACGCCCCGCTAAGACGTTGGTTCTACGCGTGAGCGAGAAGACGCCAGTGGGAGGTCTTCAGGCGGCGATAACGGTCGTTTCGGCACAGGGTGAGCGATTGGTTCTACCTGTTTTGTTGAATGTTTTCAAAGCCGATCCGTAGTCAATATGCACACGGAATTTTGTTTTAATATCCCCTTCTTCCATTTTGGGAGAGGGGTTTTTGTCGTCTCCTTACTCGTTTTGATCCGGCAATTGCAGTGAAGTTTTTTACAGGTAATACGTGATTCCAATCATACCCTCTTCCCGGTATATTGCATACAATAGGTGTAGGTTGTTCGTTTTCTCACATAAACCGTGTGGATTGATACATAGCTTCTGCACGTAACCTCCATGGCTTCCTGAAACGGTCAAACGCTCTCTTCTGTAGATGAAAACCTTTCGTTTGACCCTGTTTGCTTTGTTGTATAGCGTTTGTAGAAATCAAATCTAATTGGTTTAAAGAGCATTGAAAGAAAAGTAAAAGGAGATCACACAATGAAACAGTGGCTGAGGACAGTTGCCAAAATTTGGCTATTGGTTGCTCTGTTCACAACGACCCTGCCAGCCCACGCGGAGGCAACGTTTTCCACACTCTACGCCTTTAGTGCTATGGAGAACGGCAATAACGCTGATGGAGCCTACCCCACAGGGCTTTTTGCGTTTGATGGGATGCTGTATGGCACGGCGCAATCGGGGGGAGACCTCGGAAAAGGCACGATATTTTCGCTTTTGCCAAACGGCACATTCACAAAAACACACAATTTTACGGGCAACGATGGCGATATGCCGGAGTCGAGCGTAGTTCGGTTCTCGAATGGGGTGTTTTACGGAACCACGCAGGTGGGAGGCAACAACCAATTAGGGACGCTGTATAGCACCGATTCTGCGGGGAATGTGACTGTCCTGCACCATTTTCAAGGATCAGATGGATCAAACCCGAATTCAAGCCCGATTGAGGATGGAAACCATAACCTATTTGGAACCACGACTTTTGGGGGACAACACGGGTTTGGAACGATCTTTGAGTTGACGGCTGGTGGAGAATTCCGCACTCTGCATGACTTTACAGGAGCAGATGGGAAGCGTCCTCTCGGATTGACCCTCCACCCAAATGGGAATATCTATGGGGTTGCATTGGAGGGGGGAGAGTATGGCTACGGAACGGTTTTCAAGCTCTCACCAGAGGGAACACTAACGACACTGCACGCCTTTACGACACTGGACTATAGCAAAGGAAGTGGAGCCAACGCTGAGGGAGCTTACCCTTTCGCCACGCTTCAACTCGCCGAGGATGGCTCATTAATAGGTGCAGGACAAGCGGGAGGCGTGAATGGGACGGGAACGCTCTTCAAGATCACTTCCTACGATGCTTTTCAAGTGCTGTATACTTTTCAGGCTCTCGATGGGAATGGGAATAACATGGATGGGTGGAGCCCTCGTTCTATTCTGCTTGCTAAAAGTGGGACTATCTACGGAATCACACTGTATGGGGGAGCCTATGGCGATGGTGCAATTTTCAGCGTCACCTCAAAGGGAGTGGGCAAGAACCTTCATAGTCTTCATAAAGGTGCTGGGGAGGGTGCGGGCGGTCAGAGCCTCATTAAAGGCACAGACGGCAATCTCTACGGCACGACGAACTTTGGTGGACCCAACAATATGGGCACGGTCTTCATGCTCTCCGGGATCAATCTAGGCTATCCGGCTACGACTCTGATTATTCCCAATATTGAGGGCAGATACGGGGAGACAAAGCGACTGACGGCGGTGCTGAAGAGCAGTGTTCGTGGCGCAAAAATCTCCGAACAGAACCTCCATTTTCTGCTGGACGGGGTCTCTGTTGGGGATGGAACGACAAACTCGAAGGGACGCGCCCAAATTAGCTACAAAATCGAAGAGCCTCTGGGGTTGGGAGCGCATGTTCTGACGGTCGTGTTTGACGGCAGTGATGCGGATGCTTTGGCTTCAACGCGCAACACGGCACGCCTCTCTGTTCGTTCCGCCAACACGTCCATTGCTTTGAACAGTGTCAAGGGGTTTTATGGGCAGTCGGTTGTACTGACAGGGACTCTCAAACGGACTACGGATGGCAAGAGACTCGTGAATCAGGTTCTCTCGTTTATGGTGGATGGGGTTCAGGTTGGTCAAGGAACAACAGACCAAAACGGCAAAGCAACCTACAACTACCTTCTCGATACCCAACTCTCGCCGGGAGCGCATACTCTGAGTGTAGACTTCGCGGGAACGAGTTATTACAACGCCTTTTCTGCTGTGAAAAGTCTCACCGTGATGCTGTCCGACTCTGCGCTGACGGTGGGGAATGGTGTGGCGAGCTATGGGCAGACGATCCTACTGCGTGCAACACTGAAGAAGCGATCCGATGGGCGCAAGTTCGCGCAACAATCGATAACCTTTAAGGTAGATGGGGCTACGATTGGGCAAGCGACTACGGATGCCGCAGGACGAGCCACTCTGAAGTACAAAGTGGACGAGAACTTGGAGACGGGGAATCACGCGTTAAGAGTGGAGTTTGCAGGTACAAACGCGGTCAATCCGGCAGTGGGCAACGCGACTCTGGTTGTCAATCCCGCGAATACAGTGCTCTCGGTTGCTCCGGCTGTTGGCAAAGTGGGAAAGACTATCTCACTCTCCGGCATTATTCGGCGGGTGACCGATGAGCAAGGGCTGAGCGGTAAGAAGGTTCAGTTCTATATAGATGGTCTGCTGGTGGGGGGCAAGGTCTCTTCTGCGGGGGGAATCGTGACCTTGAAATACAAAATTCCTACCAATATGGGTGCGGGAAGCCACTTGATGTGGCTCTCGTTTGCGGGAAACAGTCACTATTTGGGAAGTCTCTCTCACACCACGGTCTTGGTCGTGAAACGGTAATTCCCGGTTACTCGGTCCTAGCCGGTTGCCCCTCTTTTTTGTGTAGGGGCAACCGGCTTTCTATGTCATTTGGGTGTGTTGGCAGGCATCTCTTGTGCTATCCAGTCGTAGGTTGGGAGGGTGCTTCCATCCCGACGAACAATGCCTTGCGGGTTCCAATAGATTCCTTGGCGTTGTTGACCATGAACCGCTATCCGAACGATACCGAGTTTGCGGAGGGGTATCACCTCTCCTTTGTCTGAAACTCCATTTTCGTTCTTGTCACACCACACGGCAAGACCCTCCAACTCTTTGCCCTGAAGAGAGCCATTGTGGTTATCATCTAGCCTTTCGAGAGGTTGGTAGCCGTGTTGCCAGATCATACACCACGTCACATTCCCAAAAAGTTGGTGACCAGAGCGGATTTTGCCCGTGTGAAGCGGATCCCAAACAAGGATGCCTGCTCTATTGTTGACCCAACTCCATCTCTCTCCACTTTTCGCTCCGCTTCCCATCAGGTCAAAACGGACGGGTTTGTTATTTGTGAGGAGGGAGGAAAGAGGAAGCCTGCCTCTCATGGGGAAGACTATGGGGCTGATGCTTATTGGGGAGTGCTCAAAGCGGTTTATCGCTGCTTTGAGCCTTTTTAGTTCCGTTTTTGCTTCTGGAGTAGTGTCGTTCTTTATAAGTCGTATAATGGCTTCTTTCGCCTCAGTCCCTGGAGTAAATGGCTGATTAACATCATTGCGTGGATCACGTTCATAGTAACCTTCGAATATCCACCTTAAGTAAAAGAGAGCGCTCTGACGCCACTCCTCTTTTGTTGCGAATCGATCTTTCTTCTTGAAAGGGGCAGAGACAGTCTCTGCAAAGTCCATTCCCTCCTCAAGCATCCAAGCGTAACCGAGAAGATAGAGAGGAAACATCGTGCCTGAATAACTCTGCGGTTTCTTATCAAGTATATAGAGCTTGATCGCTTGCTTATAGTTCTCTACTAGTCCATTCGTATAAAGAGTGGTATATATGGTAAACTCTCCATATCATGTCCAAACACCAACCTATTCATCTAACCGTAGCAGAGCGCGAACAACTTCAAGGGCTGATTTCTTCTGGAAATGCCCCTGCTCGCGTCCAAACCAGA
>CAMCUQ010000025.1 GCA_945878775.1 Chthonomonas calidirosea | reverse complement strand
ACAGAACAGACTGCAAACTCACCAAAAAGGGTAGAATATCGGGCATGGGCTGAGGAGTTCCTCCGTTGCGGTTTGGTCACTTTAACGGTACTCCATAAGCCCTCTTTCTTGTTACAAAACCCCGATTTTTTGGCGAAGGTATTGTCTATTATAACGCAGATTGTAGAAATTCGAATCAAAAAAGGAGCTTCTGATACTATCAGAGGCTCCTTTCTCAACAAAAATTAGAATGAACCGCGTTAGAGTTTCCGCAGACTCAATCGTCTCTTTAGCCCAACAAATGTGCCACCGCCGCCCATACTTATCAATAGTGCAACGAGGCCGGGCTCTGGAACACCACCACCACCGCCCGGTACTCCCGTCAAGCGTGGTTCATCGAGTGCAGTGCCGTATTGGAAGAACACGTTACTGATAGAGCTCAGGTTGAACCCTGCTCCCACACTCAAGGTGAAGACCATCGTATCCAAAGCAAAGATACCGCCATTCACAGCGGGGTTCGCAGCACCATTCACACCACTGATGATACCGTAGTTCATGCCATCCGTTGGGTTGCCACCAGGCGAAAAGTTCCCTGACCCAAACAATCCAAGACCAGAGGTGCTGATACCGGAGTTCGTTCCGCTTGGTCCAGAAATGCTCCCAGAGTACTCCCATTCCTTACCGAGGTCATAGGATCCAGGCGCATTCGTCAGAGTCGATCCTGCACCCAGTGCTGCCGAACTAGGAGTGATACTCACACCACTCGAATCTGTCCAAAGCACAGAGGTCAAAACATCGGAAGGGACATAGGCTCCCCCTGCAACGGTGTTCTGGAGCGTCACGGTCAGAAGTCCTGCGCCGTTATAGTCGAAGACTACACCGGCACTCAACGGGTTACTGTTACCAGAATAGGTGTTGGTTCCACTCCCTGTAAAGGAAAGCGTCACAGCTTGGGAGGCTCCGGGAAACAACAGCAAACCACTCACTAAGGCGACACAAATAACCGTCCTAGTGAAATTTGCCATAAAAGCAATTTTCATCATGTTCAACTTTCTGCTACCTGCAAATGTAGCAATGTGGGGATATATCTATTATAACATAGGTTCTTGGAGAGTCACACAGCAAAAATAGTAGGAATTCTAAAAAAGCCAAATCCTACTATGCAGGTACAATAGAGGTGAATTTGAATCCCTCCCTATCGAAGAAATCTGAGCCAAAATGCCCATCGATCTCTCCATCGTTATCGTGAGTTATAATACGTCCAAAATGCTAAAGGACTGCCTTTGTGCTATTCCCGCCTCAACATCGGGACTCGCAACAGAGGTTTGGGTCGTCGATAACGCGTCTCCCGATGATAGTGTGGAGATGGTACGGCGCGACTTCCCTCACGTCCACTGTATCGCAAACACAGACAACGCAGGATTCACTCGTGCCAACAACCAAGCCCTGAGCCAATCTCAAGGCAGACACGTTCTTATCCTCAACCCCGACACAGATCCGGAACCAAAGTCCCTAACGCGACTCGTAGAGTTTCTGGACACACACCCTGAAACCGGAGCCGTGGGACCCAAACTCCTCAATACAGATGGTTCCCTCCAACACAACGGCAGGCGATTTCCCACTCCCTGGCGAGAGTTCTTGGGACATTCGGGGTTACGAAGCCTCAACCGAGTCCACTTTGATCGCGATCTCGAATACGGTAGAGAAGATTTCGACAAACTCTGGGAAGTGGATCAAGTCTCAGGAGCGTGCATGATGGTGCGTAAAGAGGTAATGGACAGGGTTGGAATGCTCTCGGAAGATTTCTATATGTACTATGAAGAGGTTGAATGGTGTTGGCGTATCCGTAAGGCAGGCTTCAACGTCTACTATGTTCCCGATTCACGAGTTGTACATCACTGGATGGGGAGCGTCAAGCAGGTGAGCAAGGCAATGACCACGCGGATGTTTCAGAGTGCGCTCACCTACTACCAGAAGACAGGAACCTCATTCGATGTGCTAGCGATTCGAGGCGTCATTCTCATGGCTCTCACAAAATACAAGGTCATCTATCTCGGGGTGGCAGTGAAGCGAATGCTACGAAAACTAAAGGTGATACGATGAAGATAGCCATGCTCACTTCGGTTGGGGACAAGTGCGGCATTGCCGCCTACACCTCAAAACTGATCGCTGCCCTGCAGCGTCTGCCCCGGATAGAGGTGGTCGTTATCCCGATCACTCCCGGAAAACAACCCCTCGAACACTATCAAGAGCAAGCGAAACTCCTCAATGCCGACGACATTGACCTCGTTCATGTTCAGCATGAGCATAGTTTTTGGGGAGGGGTACTGCCTGGGTATTCGGCATTTTGGGAGATACGCTATCTCATACGGAAGCCCATTGTTCTCACAGCCCACACCACCTACACACTTGCCCATATGCTTCGCTTACCCACAGAAAAGCGTCCCCATATCTGGCTTGCAAAAAAACTACTCACCTTGCGAAAGCGTTATCGTGATAGTGTCGATACTGCCCCGTTTGCCACTGCCTACACCATCGTGCATACCCTAGAGGCGGGACAGGAGCTTGTGGCACGCGGGGTACTCCCTCAGCATATGGCGGTCATCCCTGCTGGCGTTCCCGAAACCGTGCCCGCTACAAGCAACGGTTCGGAATTTCGGCGCAAATATGGACTGGAAGGAAAACGAGTCCTCACAACGTTCGGTTATATCGCCTTCAATAAAGGGTATGAGCTCACTCTGGAAATACTCCCAACACTCCCCAAGGATACCGCCTTTGTGATAGCGGGAGGATTGAGAACCGAGGATATGGAGCCTTATAAAGCGGCACTAGAGGCGCAGATTCAGAGTAAAGGGCTAGAGGGGCGCGTTGTGATTACGGGCTATCTGACAGAGGAAGAGATAGCGGAGGCAATGGCAGGAACCGATATAGTGCTCGTGCCACACACCGAAGCGACAGGCTCCTATTCCGTCACGATTCCTATCGCCTACGGCAAAGCGATCCTCAGCTCCGATCTCGCCTGCTTCCGAGAGATTCAAGGTAGACACCCTTGCCTAGACCTATTCCATGCCGGAGACAGGGAGGACTATCGCGCCAAGCTCGAAGCACTCCTCGCAAATCCGACCCACCAAAAAGAGTTGGAAATTGGCTCTCAAGAGTATGCAGAAAAGTTTTCGTGGGACGCCATCGCCAAAGTCACCGTTAAAACCTACCGTGATGCAATGGAGGCATACGGCGTCAGTCCCAAAAACTTCGTCCCTCTCACCACTATCAAGAGCCTCTCAAAGCGTCAGTAGTACAAAAACTCATTCGCGTTTAGAAGGGCGCGAAGTAGGGTATTCAGCCCATACTCCGAAACAAGGCGCAAAGCCCCCTCTGTTTCCCGTTTTTCCGGCTCTCTCCCAAAGACCCGCCGAAACGCCTGCGCTATCTGCGCTTTAGGCGCACTGCCCGCTTCCATCGCGATCCGCTTGGCACAAAAACCTGCCTGCTCCTGCAAGAACTGCCCGTTCAGGAGACTAAGTGCCTGTAAGGCGGTTGTGGTGCTCGTCCTTTTTGCCGTCCTCTCAGAGCTATCTGGGCAATCAAACGTTCCCAAAAGCAAATCTTGAATACCCCGCGCTGGCTGCTGATAGACGCACCTACGCCACGTCTCTTTCCCTTGATCCTCTCGTGTTGAATAGATCGCCACGTTCACTACATCGTACTTAAAGAGCCGATAACTGGGTCCCCCCATCCGTCGATCCAGATTGCCACTCGTCACTAGAACCGCATCCCGTATCGCCTCTGCCTCCATCCTTCGCAGTGGCATTCTCCACAGATAGCGGTTATCGGCGTCCTTCTTGGCGTTGGAGGGGGTTTCTGCACACCCCTGACGATAGGCATAGGAGGTCACCATCATACGGTGCATCCGTTTCAGCTTCCAACCGTGCGCCATAAAGTCGCTCGCTAGCCAATCGAGTAGCTCTGGGTGGGAGGGGGCTTCACCGTTATTGCCAAAGTCGCTAGGCGTGCCAACAAGACCACGCCCAAAGTGATATGCCCACATTCGGTTCACCATAACCCGTGCAGTCACAGGATTGTTAGGATTCGTTAGCCACTTTGCGAGAGATAGTCGCGAGTTCTGCCCCATATCGATCACAAGATTCGTGGGGCGAATCTGTGTGGGAGTCCCCGCAGAGACCTGCTCTAGCCGTTGCATCACATCGCCCCGATTGAGGACATACACAGGGTCTGCCTTGCCAAACTGCCCAATATAGCCCTTTGGCATCCCCGTCAAGGGTTGTAGTATCTTCTCTATCTCTCGAACCTCTGCGGTGAGGCGTGCATATTCTTGGCGTTGGGCAGGTGTCATCTTCAACATCAATTCGCTGTCGGGAACCGAGTCGCTATTCCCCAGCCTCGTTTGGCTCGAGGTCACCGGTTTCCAGTTTTTGCCGTCCAAGGAGACCGCGATCTCGTAATCTGTGGCAAGCCTGTCTTGAAATTGCCCCTCGCCATCTCGTCCCCACATAATGCGCTGAATTCGTTCGGCTTTCGGTAGCTCAATCTGCACCCATCCCGTACCGCCTTCACCGCTGACCCAGCTATGCGCGTTGCCTTTTAGCCCATCGTTCAGGTGCGCTATCTGGTGAATAGCAAAGTTGGGCAACACCGAGGAGGCGGTCGCTTTTGCTCCTCTCGCATTCCGCGCAAGATTCGTTGCAGAGTTGGAACCAAAAACCTCAAACTCGTCGATGCAAGGTTCCGCGCCATCTTTTGTTGCCTTGATAGTCATACGGACAAAACGGGCTTCGAGAGGAGCAAACTCCTCCTCATTGCTCACAACATTGACGGGCGGGCGCAAACCACGTTTCTCGACAGGTACATCCTTCACACTGTTTTCAAGTTGAAGCCGTTCCTGTTTCAATCCCGCCAATCGTACCTGAAGCTCCTTCTGCTTCTGGGTCTGCTCAGGTGCGGCAGAGGCTCTTGTCAAGCCCGACTCACCATGACGCACATCGGCAAAAACCGCCGCCATACGATAGTAGTCTTTTTGGGAGAGTGGGTCAAACTTATGGTCATGGCACTTTGCACACCCAATCGTCACTCCAAGAAAAGTTGCGCCTACCGTTGTCACCATATCGTCCAGATCGTTCGCCCGTTGTTGACGGGTGAGTAGCTCGTCTGGGGAGCCAACGGTATCGTGCGTGCCTGCCACCAAAAAACCTGTTGCTGTCTCTATATCCGGCTTGCCCTTCCCTATAATATCCCCCGCAAGCTGCTCAAGAACAAACTGATCGTAGGGCTTATCTTCATTGAGGGCGCGAATTACATAATCCCGATAGACCCAGGAATTTGGGCGCAAGTGGTTCTGCTCATAGCCATGGCTCTCCCCATAGCGCACCACATCCAACCAGTGCCTGCCCCATCTCTCTCCATAGGCAGAAGAGGCAAGCAGGCGATCCACCACACGCTCAAAGGCGTTCGGTGCGTTGTCTTTATTGAAGGCACGAATCTCCTCCAATGTGGGCGGCAGTCCTGTGAGATCGATGGTCACGCGTCGCAGAAGAGCCAGCTTGCTCGTCAAGGCAGAAGGGCTTAGCCCACGTTCTTGCAATTTGGCAAAAAGAAAGCGGTCTACGGGGTTCTTGGAAAGCGCGTCGAAGCGCGAGGAGGGCATCGTCGTCGGTTTGACGGGCAAAAACGACCAAAGGGGCTTTTTGCCAGGAACAAAAACCTTCAGAGGCTCGCCCGCATAGCTTGCCCCCTCCGCGATCCACTTTTCGAGTATCGCGACTTCGCTCTCAGGCAGTTTGCCATTAGGCGGCATTGTTCCCGCTTTTACGCGCTTCAGCACCTGGCTTAATTGCGGTTTGCCTACCACCAAAGCCTGAGAATGAGACAGGGCAAGGCTCCGAAGGCTCAGATTAAGCCCTCCACTGGCTTTGTCCTTTTGGTGACAGGTGATGCAGCGACGGCTGAGAACATCCATCGCCTGATCCCGCAACACCGATCTGCGCTGTCCCAAAGCCGATAACTCTAAGCCCATAAAAACGAGAGATGCTAACAGTCTCCACATCGTTCCAATACCTCCCAAAACACGCTTGGTAACCTACACAACACCAGAGAGTATTACCCCCTATCATTCTCCAATACACTGGCAAAATACTCTACACTTTGGCGAACAAACTCAAACTCCTCCGTCAATATCTCTTCCGACCCTGCCCCACTCTCCCACAAAGAGGAATAGGGAACATCTGCGGGCAGAGCGTGTTTGTTCAGAAAAGGAATTACCGCCTCATAGTAGGCTTTTTGCTGAGGAGGATAGTGCTCCCACCAATCAGCCTCCTGTACGGGGATAGTGCGCGTCGCTTGTGCCGCCATCTCTATGGCGGGTAAAACCTCATACCCATTTTTGGCAACGACGGCGAACATCTCTCGAAAGGGAATGGCTCCCGTTCCCGCCGCACATCGCACGAGGCGATACCCCTCCTCACAGCGATAGACCTTATAATCTTTGGCGTGAATGTGCCGAACAAGCGGCGCGATTCGCTCCGTGTAGGCAATCGGCTCTTCCGCAACAGCAAGCGGATTTCCCGTATCCAGTGTCACCCCAAACGCAGAACTATAACCGACCTGCTCGGCAAGCCAAAGCAAATCATCGCTCGTTGCATCCTGATGATTTTCGACGGCAAGGCAGATTCCCAAATCCTCCGCGACGGGAAGCACCTCGCGCAAGCGTTGCGCCAATCGCTCCCGATGTGCCAACCAGCCCCCCTCCAAGCGACGCCTATCGCCACAAAGCAGATGAGAAAGCACGGCACGCATCACTTTTGCTCCGGCATCACTGGCAACTTTGAGGGCGTCCTTGAGGTGTTGGGAATCGTTGTCCAAAATCGCTCCATAGTCGGCAATAATCTTTAGGTCGTAGCGTTCAAAAAGGGTTCTCCAATTCGGTGCTGAAATTCCGGTATCTATCAATGCACCATCAAACGAAGGGACGACAGTAGACAAGGCTATCTCAATCCCCTCCAGATCATACGTTCGCACCAGTTCCATCATCCCAAGCGGTGAGAGCGTCGTCTGGGAGGCTTCTCCACTCTTGGTCTTGAGATACCCCATGGCATGAGGTAGACTATAACCACACAACGCAATCGGAATCTTGTTCGACATCTCGCTGTTTACTCCTCTTCTCTCTAATACTTCTCATTCTCCCAAAATCCCTGCCTAAATCTCTCCCTTTTATCATAATCTCAACGAAAAACCGAAAAACATCGAAAAGTAACCAAAAGTTATTAAAAAGCATGAATTTTTCAAAATTTCTAAAACAATGTTGACAAATTCTTAATATACATCGTATCATAGTTAAGAAGGAGGTGAGTCATGGCGAAGATTTTAGCCCATTGTCCTGTGTGTGAGGGAAGACTTGGTATCACGGAGATAGCCTGTAACCAATGCAATACCCGCATTAGCGGAACCTTCGATACCTGTCGCTTCTGTCAACTTGCGCCAGACCATCTTACCTTTATTGAGGTATTTTTGCGGTGTGAAGGCAATATCAGTCGCGTAGAAAAAGAGTTGGGTATCTCCTATCCCACAGTGCGTAACCGACTGACCCTGGCACTCGCTGCCCTAAACTTTCTTGGTAGTGGAGACGAGCGGCTTCCAATAGTACCCACAACGCCCGTCCCCCCTACTCCACCCGTCAATGAACACGACAGGCGACACATCTTAGAAGCCCTTGCAAGGGGCGAAATTGGTGCGGAAGATGCAGCACTTGCGCTCCGCGATCTCAAATAGAACGACGCCTTACATAGAGGAGTGAGAACTATGGACGATAATATCATGAGCGTGCTGAAACTGCTTCAGGAGGGAACCATCTCCGCACAAGAGGCAGAGATGCTTATCGCGGCACTACGCGGTGATGGCAAGCCCACGCCCCCCCCTCCCCCAAAGCCACCGCAATCCCCGCCACCGCCGCCTAACGAGGAGAAGCCACGCTTTGGAGGCTTCGACAAATTCAAGGCTCCCAAATTTGACTTTGACGATCTGGGAAGCAAAATCTCCAATGCTATCGCAAAAGTACAGCCCGAAAAGATCGTAAGGAAGGTGCAGGCACAGCTGCAAGATGCAGTGCGGGCAGGTGCCAAACTGGGAAACACCTTCCCTGCCCGTATGTGGCACTGGGCAGAAGGCGCAGACAAGCGCCCCGAAAAACCGGAAAGCTGGCACGAAAAGAGCGAAGATCAGGAGTTGACCTTCCATCTAGAAAACAATGCCTCCATCACTCTGGAGAACCCGATTGGAAATATCTCACTCAAAGGGGCTGAAGGGGCGACGGCAAACGTCAAAATCCATAAGAAGGTTTGGAGTGCGTTTACGGAAGACCTCGAAAAAACCTTCAAACTGATCGATCTAGCGACCCACGCCACAGACACCCGCCTAGACCTCAAGGTGAGCGTGCCAGAAAACTTCTTTGAGGGAGTTGTGGATATTGAGCTGGAGGTTCCTGTGGGTGTTAGCCTCCGAGTCTCTACCCACTATGGAGAGGTGAACGTTAAAGGGATTGGCGGGCGCACCGAGGCTGTTACAACCTCTGGTAACTTGAACCTTGCCGAACTAGGCGGGGATGCACGGGGCGAGACGGTCTCAGGAGATGCCTTCCTTAGCAATATCCTAGGGCTTGTCTCCATCGCAACAAGTAGCGGTGAGATTCATGCTAGCGATGTCCGAAAAGGAATCACGGCGCACGCGGTGAGTGGCGATGTCCACGTGAGTGGGGTTGAGGGTGGAACTGTCGAGTGTAAATCTGTCTCTGGAGATGCTCACGCAACCAATATTGGACGGGAGGCTCCACTCGATATTACCGTAGAATCGGTGAGCGGTGATGCCCACCTCAGCAATGCACAGGGGATTATCCGACTGAAGGCAGTCAGCGGTGACATTCATGCCAAATCTCTCACCGCCACGAGCCTCCAAGCGCAAACGGTGAGCGGAGATGTCGATCTCCAACTAGATACCTCCTTCTCTGGTGTGATGCAACTCAATACAGTGAGTGGAGACCTTCAAGTCGCTATGCCCGAAGGTAGTAATCTCCGCATCACACTGGGAACCAGCTCTGGAGAGATGAACTGCGAGCATTCCGCGCAAGATGTCAATGCAACTCAGACGTTCTGGTCAGGAACATTGGGAACGGGAGCCGGAACCCTCAATGTCCAGACGATCTCTGGCAATATCCATATCAAGAAGCCTTAGGGGAGCAGACCATGAGCGAACAAGATAGTATCCTCAAGATGGTATCCGAAGGCATTTTGCGCCCAGAAGAGGCGGCGAAACTGATCGCCGCCCTCAATGCCCCGCCTGCCCAAGAGCCAGCCTCCACCGCCAAGCCCGCCGAAGCAAAGCCTGTGGCAGAGCCTCCCAAAGCCGAAACGAAAGAGGAAGAGAAAAAAAGACCCGCCACAATGGAGGTTCAAATGCAACGCCCAGATGGAACCTACTACACCGTGCATGTGCCGACAGGCTTGATACCCGCCGTTCTCAAAATTGCGGGGGTGTCCATTAAGGAATCTCTCAAGCAGAACTCTCAAGAGGCGTGGGATGGTTTCAAAACAATGGTGAAGCGCAGAGCCACAGAGGTGAAGGATAACGTAAAAGACAAGGTCACGGGCAAGGGCAAGGCTGAGGAAGAGCCAATCGTCACCACGACGCCAACCCCTCCGCAAAACGAGCCGACTTTCAGAAAAGACCTCAGTCATGAGAGACAGGTCATTCTTCGCATGGTGCAAAACGGACGCCTCAGTGCCGAAGAAGCCAGCCGCCTCATTGCTGCCATGGACATCTAATAGCTCTTCCCAAATGAGGGTTGTAATACAGTTCTCCTGCCTTCTATATTACCCAGAAGGCAGGAGAGATTGCTTTTTGGGACAAACTGATTCTCGCTCTGACCTCTTCCACAAAGCCCCTGACGCACTCCAAAAGCCTACCTGAAGAGCGCTATCGCATAATTTGCCCCGTTTTCAAAAACCCTTCCCCGAATATTCCTTTGAAAAAGGTATAATAGCCGGAGACATTTCAGACGGAACTTCCGTATTAGAAGCGACATCTGAACACGATATTGCTCCGAGACCTCGGTCGCTCTGTCCCGAAATTTTCATCCAATATCGCATAACAAACACGATTCCACCCCCTCAACGGGTTGGAAGGAGGTACTGAAACTGATGGCTGCTGCGATTAGCATCGACGGCCTGACTAAGAAGTATATCGATGTGTGGCAAAAAATGGAGGTGACTGCGGTCAACAACCTCCACCTGCAAGTAGAAGAGGGAGAGATTTTTGGCTTCCTCGGACGTAATGGCGCAGGCAAAACCACTACCATCAAAATGCTTCTCGGTCTTATTTTTCCCACTGCGGGCGACGCCACTCTCCTCGGAAAACCGATGGGCGACAACAACGTCAAGCAAGACCTCGCATATCTCCCCGAAGAGACTTATTTCTATGACTCGATGACAGGGTGGGACCTGATGGATTACTACGGACGGCTTTTCCGCATCCCGGAGCCGGAGCGTAGCAGACGAGTCAAAATCTGCCTTGAAAAGGTGCAACTACAACCGGAAGCATGGAAGCGCAACATTCGCGGATACTCTAAAGGTATGCGCCAACGTATCGGGATAGCACAAGCACTCATCAACGACCCCAAGTTGCTCTTCTTGGACGAGCCGACCTCTGGTCTTGATCCTATTGCACACTCAGAACTGCGCGATATTGTTGCTAGCCTCAAAGATGAAGGCAAGACAGTCTTTCTCTCCTCTCACCAACTCGCGGACGTTGAGCTTATCTGTTCGCGTGTGGCAATCATTCATAGGGGGAAACTGCTCACAACGGGAACCATCCGAGACCTCATCTCTGGTGAGCGCAAAGAGGTTACGGTCACATCGCAGGCACTACAGAACGGACTCTATGAAAAGATTCATAGTATCGTTCCCGGAGCCCAGCGACAGGGCAATGAGCTTGTCCGATTCCTTTCTGATGATGATGATACTATCTCTGCTGTCATCGACATTGTGCGGGGAGCAAAGGGGAAAGTACTCTCTATCGTTCCGCAAAAGCGCACTTTGGAAGATGTCTTTGTAGAGACCGTTCGTAAGGAGGAAGGTGAACTATGATTCCGTTCGCAATCGCCCAACAGACGGTTCGCGAAGCACTCCGACGCCGCGTGATGTGGATATTCCTCGTCTCCGGAGTCTTTCTAATCGCGATGGGTCCCGTCTTTGGATTCCTTAGCCCAAAGGATAGCCAAACCGTTCTACGTAGTTTGGGGCTTGCCGCCATTCTGCTTGCGGGGCTATTCATTACCATCGTGACCTGTATCTACCTCCTTCCCGTCGAGATAGAGCGGCGCACGATCTATACCGTTCTCTCAAAACCTGTCCAGCGCTATCAGTTCATCTTGGGCAAGTTCATGGGAGGCTTCGCCGTCGTCTTCATCAATATCGTTGCCATGGGCATCGTTTTTCTCGCCATGTTGTGGCTACAAGAGAAACGCTTGCCACCGGAAATGTTCATTGGCGTTGTCATGACCTTCTTCCAGATGTTACTCTTGGCAGCACTGACGATCTTCTTCTCCACATTCGCGACTCCCGTCGTCAACTTCTTTCTCTCGTTTGGTATCTTCCTCGTGGGAAATATGTCTAGTGTCACCGACTCGCTCACGTCCAACAACAACCCGCTCGTGAGCAACGCGGGAAAAGTGATTCACTATCTATTGCCGAACTTTGGAAACTTCAATATCCAAAACTCGATCATTCACCCCACCATCGAGATCAAGAACCCGAATGTGTTCCTGTTCCAAAATATGATCTACGCCATCGTCTACTCTCTTGTACTGCTCACCCTTGCAGTCCTGATATTCGACCGCCGGGAGGTGTAGCCAATGGCATCCGCAATAAAGAAGTTTCCTTCCGGTGTACAGGCTCGCCGTCAAAAGGCTCTTCCTATCGTCTTTGTTCTGCTTCTCTTTGCGATGTTCATGCAGTCTCGCATTGACCCCATGGCAAGAGAGATGCGACAAGAGGAAGACCTTTTTATTACGGCAACCGGCTCATTAAACAACGAGTTTATGCTACTGCCCCTTCTTGGCTTCCGAGAAGCAGCAGCAGGGCTTCTGTGGGTCCGTTGCGATGAATTCTTCCATAGTGGAGACTACGACGCGATTCTCCCTCTCGTCCGACTCATCACATGGCTAGACCCCCATGCCGATAACGTGTTTATCACGGGAGCATGGCACCTTGCCTATAACTTCACCGACTCCAGTGAGCGTTCGGATAGACGGTATATTATTCCGGCACACGAACTCCTAAAAGAGGGTATTCGGAAGAACCCCAGAATTCCAGACATCTCGTTCGAGTTGGGGTGGCAGAACTACGATAAGACGAAAGACTTCTCGGCTGCTATTGCCGCCTTCCAAAAGTCGATCAACACCATTCCCTGGAAGGGTAGCGATGACTATCCATATGGAGCACCGCTGAAGACGCACCATATTTTGGCGCACGCCTATACCAAATTGGGACGGATTCCCGACGCCATGATGGAGTGGAAACGTGCCCTCCAGCGTAGCACCGAGCAGTTGGAGAAAGACCCTAAAAGCTTCACTTTCAAGTCGATGCACTCGGCGGAAGAGCGAAACTTGGCGATGCTCGCACAACGCTTCGCCGACAGGTACACAGCCACAGGGCACTCTCCCACCAACCCAACGCCCTATCCGGCAGTGCTTATCCCCCCTCCTGGAACGGATAAAACACCACGACCGTGGAATATGAGCTTTCGCCCCATTGTCCTTAGTGTGCGTAAGAATGTTCTCAAGATGGCGGGACGAATCAATATGGCAGACGGTGCGCGTGTTGATATTCGGCTCACAGACTGGGAATATGACCTGAAAGAAAAAGAGCGCAGGAAAAACATCTCTACAAAAATGCTAGAGCGGTTTGATGTCGATTCAGCAACGACCATCATGCAAGAGTCCATTTCCGTTCGAAAGAACAAATACGAGCGTGAAATTGACATGAGCAAAGACACGAAAATGTACAGCTTCAAGAACAAAAGCAAGCTTTACAGAGTGGTGGTCTCGTTTAACCCGCGAGCAACATCTCCACATGTCCAAGACCGACATGGATATAGTGGAGAGGGTCTAATCGATAGACCCGAAGTGATTGAGTATGATCGTCGCCCAGAGTTCATGGGAACTAAACTGATCGACGGGCAAGGTGGGGAGGGTCCCGTTTGGGATGGTAAGACAATCCCTGACGAGAAAAACATCAAAGATGAGAAGTACGGACAGCCGAACAGAATGCTGAAGGTCACACTTAAGCTTTCAGAACAGCAGATATTCGGACTTAAGCCAATCTCTGCCAAAGACATCGTTCCCAACGAGGCACCGTAACAAAAACCCAATTCTCCCTGCACCGTGGGGAAGGTTAAAAGAGTAAGAGCCTTGAGGCATTTTGCCTCAAGGCTCTCTTTTTGGCTTATGAGAGTGCTTCCCAAACCACAAACTAGATCATCTGCTTCACGGCATCCACAATGTATGAGGCACTGATCTTTGCCGCATCTAGCAACTCTTGAGGTTTACCAGAACCCGGTATATCGCGCACTGCCAGAGATCGAACCAGCGGATGATTCCTCTCCTCTGCGAAGACCTGTAGCACCGCTTCCGTAAGCCCACCCTCGATCCAGTGATCCTCAACCACAAGCAGATTTCCACCACAATCGCTAGCCGCTTTTCGGATTGTCTCTGCATCAATAGGCTTGAGCGAATAGAGGTCGATCACTCGGATCGTGATCCCTTCACTTGCGAGAGTGTCGTATGCTTTTAGAGCCTCATGGAGTGTGATCCCCGCTCCAATCACCGCCACTGCATCTTTTTCGGATTGGCGCACAACCTTGCTGCCACCAATGTGGAAAGTCTCTTCTGGACCATAAAGCACAGGAGTCTTTTCACGAGTGGTACGCATATAGACGATACCGTTTGTGTTCGCCATTTGCTCTAGCAAGTGTACCGTCGTGGTTGCACAAGAGGGATAGAGTACCGTGCTACCGTGAACAGAGCGCATCATAGCAAGGTCTTCAAGAGCCATCTGAGACGCCCCATCCTCACCAATGGAAACTCCAGCGTGCGAACCCACCAAACGGATATTTGCGCGTGAGATAGCCCCCATACGAATCTGGTCGTAAGCACGAGAGAAAAACGCCGCGAATGTGGAGGCGAAAGGTATCTTCTGCATGACCTGCAAGCCTATCGCCGCACTCACCAACTGCTGCTCCGCAATGTAGACCTCGAAGAACCGTTCTGGATAGACTTTCTTGAATTTGTCGGCGAAAGTGGAGTTGCTCACCTCACCATCCAGCACCACAACCTCAGGGCGTGCTTCTCCCAATGCAACCAACCCATCGCCATACGCCTCGCGGGTGGCAACTTTTGTTCCAAGCGCATACTGAGGTGCAAAGAAAGGTCTCTGCTCCCCTTTATAGGAGGCAGAACCTTCATGCGTCCCTTGCACTTCGATACGAATATCACACGCAGGATTGCCCAGTTCTGCAAGAGCCTTCTCAGCATCTGCGGGGGGCAGTGCCTTGCCATGCCAGTTATCCTTGTCGGCAAGGAAAGAAACCCCTGAACCCTTTTGGGTTTTTGCAACAATCAGAGTGGGCTGATCCGTGGAAGCAAGTGCCTCAACATAGGCGGCATTGACTGCATCCACATCGTGACCATCAATGACGATAGACTTCCAGCCAAAAGCCCTGCCCCGCTCCGCATATGCCTCACCGTCCCAACCAAGCTTCGTTGCGCCTCTCTGTCCCAAACGGTTCATATCGATAATGGCAATAAGGTTATTCAGCTTGTAGAATCCTGCGAGATCAAGAGCCTCATAGACGCTCCCCTCCGCCATCTCGCTATCCCCCAACAAGACCCACACCTTCACCGGAGACTCATCCAGCATCTTTGCACTGAATGCCATTCCCACTCCCGTCGGTAACCCCTGCCCCAAGGAGCCAGTAGCAACATCGACGTAGGGCAAAACAGGCACGGGGTGTCCCTCGATACGACTCCCAATTCTGCGAAGGGTGAGCAACTCGTCATCCGAGATCGCGCCAGCCGCCTTATACATAGCGTAGAGCAGAGGAGCCGCATGCCCCTTCGAGAAGATCAGCCTATCGTTCAAAAGATTGTGCGGATCGTTAAAATTGTAATGTAGATAATCCGCCATTAAAACCGCCATGAGATCGGCAGCAGACATACTCGACGTGGGATGTCCAGACCCCGCTGCGGTCGTACAGCGAATACTATCAGCACGCAACTGGGTCGCCAGTGCCTGCCACTCTTGAGGCGTATGAGCCATAGTTTCTTTACTCTCTCCTTCTATAGACCAAAAGCAAACCAAAGATGAGAACTCATTCACCATTGTAGCCGAAATCCTACCCGAAATTCAACCATAGCTCCCTTTTTGAGCGAGCGTGCTTGAATACTCCTGCCAAAACCCTAACATTATTTTTGTTGACAAATGCTATAAACGCTGTTACAATCCAAAATACGTTTAGTACATTTGTTCGTGTTGCACCCACACAGAGGGCAACACATTGCCCCACAGAAACCATGGGCAGGGAACGATAACAGACAAAAAAGGCTGTCTGGAAGCTTTCAAGGCGACGAACAATCATGTTGACACCACCCAAGATAGCACTTGCCGTCTCACTCTACTTTGTATCACAAGCGCACTCTCTTGCCCAAATCCCTACACGTCCCACAGGCTCCACCCTCTCTGTGCTGAGAGTGCAAGGAAATCGCAAGAATCGTTTTTTGAGGCTATCACAATATACAGACCCGCTAGACGAAGAAGACTCCCTCTTCCGCAAGCAGAACAGAACACTCACTGGAACGCTCTTCGGGCTATCTGGCATCCTTCGTGTTCCCACCGCTGACTTTCTCGTAGAAGGAGATATGCGTACACAATGGACGCCCAGCCCTCTCACGGAAAGCCGTCTCATGGGAGGGAAAACGACCTATGCTGTCACTCTCTCTCCTATAAACCGACTGGAGTTCGGGGTGGGGCTAGGAGACGAACGGCAGAGGCGCGATCTGACCCTAAACGCGAAGTATCTTCTAACCCCTGAGACCCGTGGCTTCCCCGCGTTCGCACTCGGAATCTCAGATTTGAAACGGACAGGACGCTACAAGAGTAACACCCTATTTCTTGTGGGCACAAAACACCTTTTTGATAACGCTCTCGTGGTCACTTTCGGCGCAACCAAAGGGGAAAATGATGGGATCGTCGGTGGTGTCCAAGTTCCTATTGGCTCTAGCTTCCAGCTCATGGGGGAAGTGATACATGGAAAGACTAGCTACGGAGCGCAGTTCAATACGGCGGGTGGGTGGTCGTTGCGCGCCGCGAAAATCGATATGGGCATGGTTTATACACTAGGCTATTCTTTCCCCATAACAGGAGCCAAAGAGTCACCACCTGCACCTGTTCAGATTGTTGCGAAGCAGGACACTATGGAGGACGCTGCCCATATCGTACAGCAAACTCTAGTTCGTAAAGGCATGGAAGACGTAAGCGTGGAGGTTCTCAAATTGGAAGAGAGCCACAGGCTTGTAGCGACCTTCGAGAATCGTATGTACACCCTCAACGAAATTGATGCCCTAGCAATGGCTCTACGCGTTCTGGCGAAAGAGACGCCCGACTCCATCGAAGAAATAGGGGTGCAAATCAAACGGCGGGGGATCGTTGTAGTCTTAGTGACGGTAAACGCGGCTGGTTTTCGCTACTATTTGAACGGCTCTCTCAACCGAAAAGACCTACAGGAGCTGGTAACAGTAACACTTCTACCGCCCCTCAAGAAAGGAGAGGTACTCACCACCACACCTATCGCCAACCCGAGTACGGGACATAGTGATTTGATTCTTAACCCAGGAGTCACCAGTGAGATTGGCTCCAATAGAACCACTCTGGATGTAGGTTTGTTTTTTCGACCTGAACTGTCTATGCCATTAGGAAAAGGACTCCTCCTGAACGCACGTTGGGAATACCCGCTTGTTGGGCACCTTACGCGGGATTTGCCTAAACGTTGGGACCTCCAACGCGCCTACCTTGCCTATGCCTTCCACCCTGTGGGTAAGACTCTCGCGCAAGTCTCTATGGGGTACTTCCCCTTCTCTCGCGCTGGAGGCATGGCAGAGGTGATGACACCTGTTGGCAAGACAGGTTATTTACGTGGTTCCATAGGTTATTTTGTGAATAATGCTTTGCTCAAAACCCACTGGACAGGAGAATACTGGCATACCCTCTCCCGCATGGATGTGCAGATACGCCTCTTCGCGGGACGTTTTGTGGAGGGAGATACCGGGTGGGGAGTGGACTTGCTACGAAACTTTAACGAGATTCAGTTGGGGGTAGGTCTGCGCCGCACGAATATTAGTAATCTGATAGAGGCGAGGATCGTCGTGCCTCTAGGCGGGCGTCTGCAACGCCAGCATCCAGGCGCCTTTCGCGTGCGCCCCCCAGACTTTCTGGAGCATCGCGTTCGTAGCGCACTAGCCAGCGCCAACTATCTCTCCCTAGCAACCAAAACAGCAGTGGAGATGGTAACAGGAAGCGAGTTGACGACAACCTATTTCAATCGAAACCGGAACCAACCGGACTACATCAAGGAACATCTATACTGAAATCTCCCTTGAGGTAGAAACAAGGAGACATCAAGATGAACAGCGAAACCAACCGCAGAGATTTTCTCAAACAGGTGAGTTCAACCGTAGGAGTACTCTCCCTCGGAAGCGCAGGAGCCCTCTCTTTGTGTGGGTGCGGTACTGCTAGCGAAGCGGGACCACTGATATTACCCCCCGTAGTTGCTCCGCCAGCACTCAAGCCAAAAGAGGCAGTCAAAGCCATTCAAACCGCCAATATTGCCCCCATCACTTCCGTTACGACAACCGTACAAAAAACGCTGACAGCAACAGATGTCGCTACTACAGTGGCGTTTCTCGCGGAAGACCCCGCGAAGATTGTACTCCCTGTACTCGATGCCAACGGCAAAATCGTCTCCGCTCAGACGGCTGCCAGTCTCGGAGTACCAAAAGCGGAGCTACTCGCCTTCTTTAATCATCTTGGTGTTGCCCCACAGACCGGCGACACTTTGGTAAACAACACCTATACCGTGAACGGTGCGAGCTATACGACTCTGGCTCTCTCAGACTCTCAAGGGCGCATAAAGTTTGACCCGTTCATAGGATTGCTACCCCCCAATCCTAATGTTCCCGGAAGCATCCAACAGAACAAAGTGACCCAGGGAATCCAGAACATTGTGGGTATGTCCACTTTCAATCCGGTGACAGGAGCCCCTGTGTTTAAGCTTACAGTGGATGTCGTTCGGAATCTGGACGCGAACGGGCAACCCTTGAAGGGAGATAAGGCTCTAACCGTTAGTAACATCCAGACGGTACTAGGACCAAATATGATGATACATACCGCACCAACAGTGACGTTCCACAACAAATCTGCCGACTTGACGCGAGGTGCAGTAATCTGTCAAATACTAGAAATTGTCACCGAAGTCTGTAACGTCGTCGCAGATATCGTTGGCTTCTTCGACTTTCTGCTGAGTCTGCTATACAAGTTACTCTGTACCCTACTGAGAGTCGTTACTGACATCTGCGTGTTTATAGACGACAACTCGGGTGTTATTGGGCACTAACAGTTCACGGTAGTGGATTCCCCGCTGAACAGATACTTGCCGAAAAGCACGAAAGTTTGGGGGCAAAATTCGGGTAAGATAGAGGGCGTGAAAGCCACGTCCAAAACAAAAACAGACTGGGAGAGTACACTCTGTGATCTCCCCGCAAGCCTACAAGTGCAAGTTCAGCGAAATGCCCCTTTGCACGCCTACGCTGCCCTTCGTGTGGGAGGTGTTGCCGACTACTTTGTGAATGCAACCGACCTCGACACACTAGCGAGCATTACGGGTATCGCTCAAAAGAGAGATTTACCCCTTTTCTTGCTTGGTGAAGGGAGCAATATCTGCATCAGCGATAAAGGGGTACGCGGCTTGGTGCTTCGCAACGCCTGCGAACAAGTCGCTTTGGATACTACGACAAGAGTCTCCACCGGATACAACTTTATGCGTCTCTTCGTTCAGACAATGCAGGCAAACCTCTCAGGACTGGAATTTGCCGTAGGGATTCCGGGAACAGTAGGGGGCGCACTCGTCTCGAATGCAGGAGCCTATCGCGCCAATATCTGTGATCTCGTGCAGTCTTTGGAGGTAGTAGAGGATGGGGAACGCAAGGAGGTTCACCCAGATTGGATGGAGTTCTCTTACCGAGATAGTTGTTTGAGGCGAGCCGGTGGCAAAAACGCTATTGCCCTACAGGTAACGCTACAATTCAAACCCGATTCCAAAACCGCGATACGCCTTCGTGCCAAAGACTTCCAGTATCAAAGGATTTTGAAACAGCCTTGGGAACCCTCCGCAGGTAGTTTCTTCAAAAATGTCTACGACAAGGCATTGGCGGAAAGCCTCCCCACTTTACCCCTCTCCATGAAACAAGCAGGAGTCGTGCCAACTGCCCACCTTTCGGAAGCCTGTGGACTCAAAGGGTTTCAGATTGGAGGGGCAGGGATCGCCTCCCGCCACGCAAATTTCATTATCAATCGGGGCGGGGCGACCGCCTCCAATATTCGTGCTGTGGCAGAACATGTCAAGCAGGTAGTCTTCGAGAAGTTTGGCGTCCATTTGGAAGAGGAAGTGCTTTATGTCGGCGATTGGGCTACCAAAAATGGAGACTAGATGCATCTTTCAGCAGGGATTTCCGTCCCGCATCCCGAACTAAGAGGGCAACTGCCCTCGTGACAGTAACACACTATTGCACCCAGGAGGTTGAATCACAACCCTATGACTAACAAAACTCCCGTCCATGCGGGCACACCCGTCTCTGGCTCCCCCTATTCGCTTGGAATCATTACCGGCAATCTCGTTTTTGTTTCTGGACAGGTTCCCATGAACCCAGAGACAAAAGAGGTTCTTCGAGGTGACTTCGAGGGAGAAGTTCGACAATGCATTGAGAACGTAGAACGAATCCTCAAAGCAGCAGGAACCGACCTGGAACACTGTGTCAAAGTCGTTGTCTTTCTCGCAGACATGAATAACTTTAGTCGCCTTAATGCCGTATACAACCAATACTTCGGTGATGTAAAGCCAGCTCGCAGTTGTGTACAGGTTGCCCGCCTGCCACTCGACGTAGATGTGGAGATTGAGGCGATTGCCGTCCTGCCTTAGAGTCAAATTTGAGGGCTTTCGTGTGAAATGACGAACTCTTTCTACCAAGCACCTTGTACTTTTTCTCAATAACGGGTACAAATAGGAGGCAAGCGGAACCGCTTGCCTCTCACTATGGAACCGCTTCCAATTGATAGAAACGGAACCCTATGTCCATCATTAAAGACCGTTATGAATCTTGGGACCCCAACGTAACCTACGTTGTAGGACACCAACGTCCAGATACCGACTCGATAGCCTCCGCGCTTGGCTACGCATGGTATCTCAGCCAAACGTCAACCGATATTACCGTCGTCGCCGCCCGTGCAGGACAGCCCGGTAAGCAGGCGCTTTTTGCAATAAAACGCTTCGAGCAACCCAATCCCCAGCTTCTCACCGGAGTCGCACCCACCTTTGGGCACGCCGCACGTCGCCAACCCTTTGTGCGCCCCACAGAGGGGTTGCCTGCCGCCATGATGCGTGTTGCGGAAGGGGAAAGAGTCATTCCCCTTGTGGATGAAGATAACATCCCGCACGGTGTTGTCACCTCTTTGGCGTTGGCACGTGCCTATACCGCCCCCGTTAATATCATGCAGACCCTCGCACAACCCTGTTCTAGCCTCGCCGAACCGCCCCAACTGTTCTACTCACGCGACAAAATCAGCGACCATCGTAATTCCCTGCTCCGTAGCGAAAATGACGACTTTTTGGTCGTAAACGATGAAGGCAAATATGTGGGGGTCGCCACACGTCGCCGAATCCTAGAGCCACCACGTGCCCGACTCTTTCTCGTCGATCATAACGAGCTAGCACAAGCCGTCACCGACGCAGAAGAGGCAGAGATCGTCGGAGTCCTTGACCACCATCGCCTTGGAAACTCGCCCACCGCCTCCCCTATCCCTTTTGTGGTTGATGTTGTGGGAAGCACCAGTACCCTCGTAGCAGAATTGTGTAAAACAGCAGGTCTCACACCTCCCTCTGGCTTAGCAGGAATGCTCCTTAGCGGCATTCTCTCAGACACACTCGTTTTCCGCTCTCCCACTACCACCCCGCGCGATACTGTTTGTGCCGAATGGCTCTCCGCACTCGCCATGGTGGATCGCTTTGCCTATGGAGAAGAACTCCTCCATGCCGCCCCCGGACTTGGCGCACGAACAGTTCAGGAAATACTCGACAACGACCGCAAGATATACCAAATGGGAGGACATCCCGTCAGCCTCGCTCAGGTCGAAGTCACAGGCTATCAATCGCTCCCCGAACGCCGTGAAGAACTCCTTGCCACCATGGAAGAGTGGCGTCAACGGGAGGGAACCAGCCTCTTTGGTCTCATGGTCACAGATGTTGTGACGGGAACCAGTAGGATGCTGACCAGAGGCGATAAATGGGTGATGACGGCATTGCCCTTCAATCGCATCGGCGAAGGAGAGTACGACCTTGAAGGCATGGTCTCTCGCAAAAAGCAACTGGTTCCTGCCTTGAGCGCGATCTTGGATGAGACGCGCTAATGTCCACTCCTTGGGAGAACCTGAGTGCGAACCAAAAAGCGGCAGTACAGCATGAGCAAGGTCCCTCCGCTGTATTTGCGGGTCCTGGCAGTGGCAAAACACGCGTAGTAACGCTCCGTGCTGCCCGCCTCGCCTCTCAAGGCAGACGCCTGCTGGTCACAACTTTTACCAATGACGCAACCCAAGAGATGCGTCAACGGCTGCAACTCTTATTAGACAAGCCCCTCGCCGAACGCGCTCATATCACGACACTGCATGCTCTCTGCCTCCTCATCCTCAAAAAGCACTTGCCCAAGTTCCAACTCCTCACAGACGAGTTTCAACGCCGTGGACTCGCAGATGCCTCCAAAGCCGCCGATCTCGATGGGGGAGTAGGCGGGTTTCTTAGCCGTACTTCCTACCTCAAAAACCAGGGAGAGACCGCAGTATCCTATAAGCATGACGGCTCCTCAGAGGATATGGAGTTTGCCTTTGCTTGGAGGGAGTTTGAGAAGCGCAAGACCGAAAAGGGGCTACTCGAATTCGATGATCTCATTCTACACACGAAGGCACAGCTAGAGACCAATGAGCCTCTGCGTACTGAGATAGCCACACAGTATGAGCAGATCATCGTGGACGAGTGTCAAGACATGAACGCACCCCAGTACTCCATTGTCTTCTCCCTCGCCAAAGACCACAAGAACCTAATGCTCGTAGGAGACCTCGACCAGTCGCTCTACGGCTTTCGTGGTGCAGACGCGACTACCTTCCGCAAGTTTGCAGAGCACCCCCGCACCAAGATATTTGAACTCCGTGAGAACTACCGTAGCACTCAGAGTATTATTCAATTCGCGGACAGCATCATTCGGCAAGACACAGACCGCAGAGTCCTCGCCTTCACCCCCACCCGCCCTCAAGGCGAATCGGTGCGGTGGGAACGGTATCATGATCCTGATATGGAGGCTATCGCCGTTGGAGAGCAGATATTGCGCCTCCACAGTCAGGGCGCAAAATACAAGGATACCGCTGTTCTGTTCCGCACAAATGCCCAGAGTGAAGCCCTGGAGCGTCATTTCACCGCCCTCGAAATCCCCTACACCCTACGTGAAGAGGGAGATTTCTATGCACGGCGCGAAGTTCAGGGGCTACTCGGCTATCTAAACTTTTTCACCACGCAGAACGAAAAGGGAGAGACCTTTCAAGACGAGTGGCTGCTCACCCTGTTGAACGTTCCAAACCGAAAATTGAGCCGACAGACCGCAGGACAACTTCAACACTCTGCCCAGTTTCGTGGCAAACGGATTTGGGATATTCTTCCCGAATTTCATGCCGATAGCCTCTCTGCACATAAAGCATTACGATCATTGGTAACAGAACTCAAAGGAGTCGAGGCGCGTCTCCCAAAGATCGCCCATGCAGGCGACGCCATTCGGTATATACGTCAAGAAACCTACTTTGACGACTGGCTACGGAAGAACGAACGCGATGAGAGGGACAACGACCGCCTCCAAAATGTGCAACGTATGCAATCGGCGGCAGCACACTACCCCACCATACAAGGCTATCTCGACGCGGTGAAGCGTGTCCGAGACGCGGCAGCACGACGCAAAGCAGAAAGAGCAAAGAAGCGCAGAGAGCAAGACGCCGTAACCCTCGGTACAGGACACTCCGCCAAAGGGCTAGAGTGGCGGTATGTCTTCGGCATTGGTTGGAGCGAAGAGATACTCCCACATCGTAAAGCGGAGGATGTTAACGAAGAGAGGCGCATCGCCTACGTCATCGCCACGCGTGCCAAGGACCGCCTTGCTGTCTCCTCCATTGAGACATGGAATGATGCAATAGTTGCACCATCTCGTTTCCTCACTGCCGCCCAAATATTGCCAAGTACACCCACTATTCAAGAGACCACACTGCTTCAAGAGACTCCCGAAGAGGAGTTTCTAGGGGGTCTCTTCCTCTCAGTTTAGGAGACAAAACTATGTCACGCAAGCCACCAACGCGCAAACCAACCATCCCAAAACTCGCCCCCACCCTGCCCCACCATGAACAAATTGTACCTCCCCTACAGGGTCTTCTCAGCCTTGGTGAAGAGGAAGACTATCTCGTCTATAGCGCGGTCATGGAGTACTTGGAACCCTTCTCCCCTGAAGAGGCAACCCAACAACTGCTTCAGATAGCCCTCGATCCTACATGGCTAGATTATGTAGATTTTGATAACTATCCTGAAGACCTCGATCCTTTTGAGCACGACCCACGCCTCAGCACTCCGATCCACGCGATTCGGCTCCTTGCAAACATGGAGGTGCGATCCTATTCCGCCATTGAACCGCTTGCCCTGCTTCTCTCTAGCCCAGATGAAGCCATTGCCGAAGAGGTAAGCTACTTCTATGCCGCCATGGGAGACGAAGCCCTACCCTTTATCACTGCCCTCCTACTAAGCCCAGAGAGTGCTCCTGCCCAGCGCGTCTCCATTGGTGCTGCCCTTCAGGCAATGGTAGAGATCGATTCGGAAAAATTGGAGACAAGCAAAGCCCTACTCATTCGAGCACTAGAGCAAGAGGAAGATACTGATACGGCTACCTGCTTTGTCGCGTTCTTAGTCGATTTTGGCGATGCAAGTGCACTTCCTGCCATAGAAAAAGCATACGAGCAAGAGCGCATCGATACCTCACTTCTCCCCTTGAATGAGGTGCGTGATATACTCAACGGCACTCCTATTGAGCAGACATCTGTGATCGGTGGCACACTGTCAGAGATCGAAGATGCAATAGAGGCTACGGAGGAAAAACAGGTGCCTTTTGTAGCCTCTGCAAAAGTGGGACGCAACGATGCTTGCCCTTGTGGCAGTGGCAAAAAATATAAAAAGTGCTGTGGAGCCTGAAAACAGACGCACGGAAACAGGAACTCTGCCCTGCGCGTCGAAAGTATACACATCCTGACGAACTGCACATAACGGTGGAGGGTTCCTTATATGCGAGGGCTAGCCTTCTTCTTTTTGGGACTTGGAATGACACTTCTGCTCACGGCTATCGCGCTTGGGCAGTTTCAACGCCCTGATCCCGTGTTCCTAAAACTCTATGCTACCACAGGCATCGGTGGGAGCGTCATTTGGGTACGTGGAAAGCTAGTACACTGGAGACAGAAGCGAAACCTAAGGAGGCACCGCAAGCCTGCGTCCGACTTGGCTACCACCCTTATTCCTCAACTCCAAGGCGAATATACGCCCTATGTGATAGAGGCGGCAGGAAGACTGGGCGAAGCACGTGATATGACGGCAGTTCCCGCCCTCATGGAGTTGTTGGAGGGCTGTGTCAATCATCAAAACCCAGGGTGGCGCGATGTCGCCGCCGCCGTCGCCGATGCACTTGCCCAGATAGGTGATGTGCGATCATTACCTCACCTCAAACGGCTCGAAAATGTGCGTGGAATTGGGCTGATACCCAATATACGCAAGGCTATTGCCATCATTGAACCCCAAGCAAACCTACTGCGTCCGGGTCCCGATGAGGACAACGTGCCTCAAAACCTACTGCGTCCTGCACAATCGACTACTGAGGAGCCTTCGCTGATGCTACGCGCAGTGGACTCTACCGAGAAAATACACTAAGCTAAAGAAAGAACCTTTATGCGTTTTGAAGAGACACTCTCCGAATTTGGGAGAAAGGCGGTCGTCATTGTTGGCGATCTCATGCTAGATGAGTTTATCTGGGGAGATGTGCGTCGCATCTCCCCAGAGGCTCCCGTCCCAATTGTCGAAGCAAAACGCCAAACGTTCGCGCCCGGAGGGGCGGCAAATGTCGCAACGAACGTCGTGAGTCTTGGCGGAGAAGCCTATCTTGGAGGCTTGGTGGGGGTGGATGAAGGGGCGACACAACTGATTCGTATTCTCGAAGAGAGCGGTGTTCATCCCACGGGTCTCACTCCCGACAATCAGCGTCCCACAACCAGAAAGACTCGCATCATCGCACATAGCCAGCAGATTGTGCGCGTCGACTCGGAAACCAGAACTCCCCTACAACGCCACCATCAGACCGCGTTGCGAGAGTGGTTAGAAGCCCTCCTGCACCATGCCGGAGCCTGTGTCCTCTCAGACTATGGTAAAGGGGTCATTACCCGCTCATTTGCACAAGAGATTATCGGGCTTGCAAAGCAACATGGCAAGCCTATCATTATCGATCCAAAAGGAACCGACTACTCCAAGTACCAGGGAGCCTCTCTGATCACTCCCAATGTGCATGAGCTGGAGCTAGCAACAAGAGTGGAGGTGACCAACGAGGCTTCCCTCACCAAAGCGACCCGCAAACTGATAGAGCTTCTGCCCGAAACCATCCTGCTCATCACAAGAGGTGCACAGGGTATGAGCCTCTATGTACCGTCTCAAGAGCCTGTACATATCCCGACCGTTGCCCGCAATGTCTACGATGTAACGGGAGCCGGAGACACAGTGGTCAGCACTCTTGCCCTTGCCCTTGCCACAGGCGCAGACTCTCTCACGGCGGCGCATCTTGCCAATTCTGCTGCCGGAATCGTAGTGGGCAAACTGGGTACAGCACGCGTCACCCGTGAAGAGTTGCAAGAGAGCCTTCCAGACAATTGACAAACCCCCTCCCCTTCTGTTAGGATGAAAGGGAGTTGTACTCATTACTACCAAATTGAGCCCGACCCAAATTGAAAGGAAATTACCCCCTTGTCGGAGGCGCAAACACCCAACCCAACTGAATCACGCCGTCCGGTTCCTGCGCTCATGCGCTCGCTCTCCGGGATGCTCGCGCCACTCCTGTTTCTCGTGATACTGAGCCTCATTCTCTCGCTCACCACGAAGAACTTCGCCACCCATGAAAATATCAAGCAGATTGCCGTGCAGGCAGCCGTTGTCGCCATCTTAGCGTGTGGTCAAACCGCTGTTGTTATCTCAGGGAATATAGACCTCTCTGTTGGCTCTGTAATGGCGTTTTCCGGTATCATCACAGCACAGGCATTCAACTTATATCATGTCTCCACTCCCATGGCAGTCCTGATCTCGTGCTTGGCGGGGCTTGGTGTCGGCATGCTCACTGGTTTAGTGACCGCCTACGGCAAGATTCCTGCATTCATCGTTACGCTTGGTATGATGGGGATCGCTCAGGGAACGGCAGGTATTCTCTCGCAATCGCAGAATATTGGGAATCTCCCCGCCGACTTCAGCGTCTTTGGGTTTGGAGAGCTGTTTGGCGCGGAGAATCGAGATGGAATCCCCTACGCAGTAATCATGATGATCTTCGCGGCAATACTCGTCCATATAGCCCTTTCACGCACTAAATGGGGCAGAACGATGTACGCCATAGGAGGCAACCGCGAAGCGGCACGCCTCTCTGGAGTGCGTATAAATCGCGCCATTATCTCTGTCTTTGCGCTCTCTGGGCTTCTCGCAGGCTTCGCCTCCATCGTCAATATCTCTCGCGCCAGTGTCGCCTCAAAAGATGCCGGCATTGGCTACGAGTTGGATGCTGTCGCGGCGGCGGTCGTGGGAGGAACCTCTCTCTTTGGCGGACAAGGAGGAGTTCCGGGAACCATTATTGGAGCCATTCTTATCTACACACTACGCAACGCTTGTGACCTGACCAACAGAGGTCCCGAACATCAGCGCGTCATCATCGGCATCGTCGTCGTGCTTGCCGTGTTGTTCGACCGCTACGGTCCCGGACGCAAGCGCACCACCACCTAATTTCCCAGAAAAGGAGTACACACCATGCGTCACGCATCTCGCGCCATTGCACTTAGTTCACTTACACTGCTCGCACTAGGGCTTTATGGCTGTCCCAAAGGCAATGAATCCAGTTCAGGGGGAGACACCAAAGGAGGAAACACTCCCACCACAAAATCGAGTACAGAGACCTCTAGTAGCGCCAAAATCCGTATCGCCGTCATTCCCAAAGGAACCGCACACTCCTTCTGGAAAGGGATGGAAGCGGGAGCCTTGAAGGCAGGGGAAGAAGAGGGTGTCGAGGTCATTTGGAAGGGTCCCGACCGCGAAAACGACATCACCAGCCAAGTCAACCTTGTTCAGAACCAGAGCAATAATAGCGTTCAAGGAGTGGTGCTCGCCGCTACCGATGCGACCGCTCTTGTCAAGCCCATCAAAGATTTGACAAGCAAAGGGATCGCTGTCGTGACGGTAGACTCTGGTGTCAAGGAGGATGTTGCCGCTTGCTATATCGCCACAGACAATGTGAGGGGTGGCGAACTCGGTGCAGAGGAGCTTGCAAAAGCCATTGGCGGAAAAGGGAAAGTGGGTCTTATGCTCTTCTTGAAGGGAGCCGTCTCCAACGATGAGCGTGAGAAGGGCTTCAAACAGGGTCTGAAGAAGTACCCCGGCATTCAGATCGTCTCCGAACTCTATGCCAGTAGCCCCGCCGAGTCGCTCAACCTCACCACAAATATGCTGACCGCGAACCCCGACATTGTTGGCATCTTCGCCGCTGCTGAGCCAAACGGAGTGGGAGCCGCAAACTACCTGCGCCAAACCAAGAAGGTTGGGAAGATCAAACTCGTCGCTTATGATACCTCCCCTGAAGAGGTCAAGGCACTCAATGAGAACATCATTCAGAGCCTGATTGTGCAGAACCCCTATGAGATGGGCTACCAGGGCGTGAAGACAGTCCTGAAGGCGATCCGCAAGCAAACTATCGATAAGAAGTTCGTTGATAGTGGTGTCGTTGTCGTCACAAAAGAGAACAAGGACAAACCCGAAATCCAGAAACTCCTCACTGTTCCCACAAAGTAGTCCCTATCAGGCTCTATTCAAACCCCCTTCTCCTGTTCTGGAAGAAGGGGGTTTGCTGTTATAAAGCCTTCTAAATTCCAAGCTCACCAGAACAAAATAACTGTTCACTTCCAAGGCCAATTCACGACGATCCAGGTAAGCAAGAACAGAGGAAGAACGAAAAGCAATGTAAACCAGAACGACCATAGGATTAGGAATCTGAAAAAAAATTGTTCCTCTCCAAAAAGTCGGGATTGTGGTAGATTCTCTGTATCGTCCCTTTAAGGAGAGTTCCCATGCCCCGCGTCCGTGTAGTACTCGAAGATGACAATGGTAATCCTCTGCCCGACACCGAGCAGATATATGTTCTGGATAGCT
>CAMCUQ010000024.1 GCA_945878775.1 Chthonomonas calidirosea | reverse complement strand
TGTTTGAACCGACGCATCGCGGATATACTTACGCTACAGAGCGAGACATCCGCATGGGAGAGAGAGCGGAACTCCACTCCCCACACCGTCAAATGGCGCTTCGCTAAGGAAGAGGCGAGAGTCAAACTCAGAAAACTCTACCCCCTCTTAAAATACCAATCTTTATACGAATGGACTACTAACTCCTGTGGGCATATGGCAAGTATACCGCAGGAGTTAGCACTATCGGCAGCTGTTCTCCCTTCCCACATCGGGAAGAGAGTTAGGGGGCTTAGGTCAGCACTCCCATCCCCTCTCCCTCGTTTTATGGAGGTGAGGGGGAGCAAGCAGGAATTCTGCCCTCCTAGACAGAACTGAGCTACAGGAACAGAGCCTTCTGTGCGGAGGAAAGAATGCGACTTAAAGGGGCAATTTTTGATCTGGATGGAACCCTCGTGAATACCATGCCTATATGTATAGGAGGGTTTCGCGAAGTATTTCGTACCTATGTGGGACGGGACTATTCGGACGAAGAGATTCATGCGACTTTTGGACCCAGTGAGGAGGGCAGCTTTCAACGAGCCATTCCCGACTCTTGGGAGGAGGGGCTTCGGCTCTATCTTCATGTATACGAAGCGATGCACGATTCCTGTACCGCCCCATTTGAGGGGTTACTTCCCCTGTTGGAACGTCTGAAGGCGAATGGAGTGCGCTTGGCGATAGTGACGGGCAAAGGCGCGGGCAGTGCCGAGATTTCACTGCGCTATACTAGATTAAACCCGCTTTTTGAGCGCGTTGAAACGGGATCAACCACAGGAAGCGTAAAGGCAATACAGATACGTGCGATTGCAGAGGAGTGGGGCTTTTTGCCCACGGAGGTCGGTTACTTGGGTGATATGGCTTCCGATATGCGAATTGCACGTGAGGCGAACGTCTTAGCATTAGGAGCCTGTTGGGCAAACAGTGCCGACATTACCCAAATCGAAGCCCTGCACCCCGACGCGAACTTCCGTACAGTTCAGGCGTTTTGGGATTGGTTGCAACTTCCACAGGGATAGGAGAAGAGGACAAAACGTGGAGCGACAGAGAGCACTCGCACGCATTCCTGCGCTATGTATGCTGCTTTGGTACATGGTGGCGGGCTTGGTACTGCCGACTGCGGCACAACGGAAATCGAATGAAAACGCGATTGTCGCGATAGGCAACCCCTACCGGATTGAATGGGGTGGCACACAAGGGGTCTTTATACGCAAAGCCTATGCTCTCGAAAAGGAGAAACGCCTTCCTCTCACCTTCATTCATACCGATCCGGGTCCCAAAGGCTTCTCCAAACACCTCGCATGGTTTTTGGCACGTGAAAAAGACGAGTTTGCCATCCTCTGGTGTTACCTCAACGACACCGGACGCGATTTTTGGTGCTGGCTCTACCGCTTCCCCTCAAATCAACTGACCACCATCCGATTCACGGGAGAGTATCGGTTCATTCCGCCCAATGAGCCAGTCGCCGCAAAGCCCTTCCCAGAGTTGGCAATTCGTTTGGCTCCCAACTACCAGGGTCCCGATTTCTCGTACAAAGGCTGGACACGTCGTGCAGGAAGTCTTGAGAACTTGGTGATCACGCCTACCATAAAAGTGCCCGCCACAGCACAGCCTATCACGATCCCAAAACTCAATGTCGTTCCGCTTCACGATGTGCGGGTGCAGGCAAAGAACGGTTGGCGGGAGGGAGGTTGGGGAGAGCTACACACGCTCGCCTACGATAGAGACGGAGCCCCTTACTACCTCATTCTCTACGACAACTCGACGCGCGGCTTTGTCCTCAATCTCAAGCAAGCACAACTCTACACCGCAGATTTTGAGGAGAAAGTTGTTTTCGGACGCTTCAAACGAATCTACGGCGAAGAGGAACCAACAACCCTACAGCCCACAATTGCCGAGCCTCCCAAAGGTGACACCGTCAAGCCTTACGAACTTTTTGAGGTGACTTTCAAGAGTAAACAGACCTACACTCTGCCCACGCTTGAGGTCGCCGCAGAAGCCGATGTCGCCTCACCCGATGGCAAGCAAACCGTGGTTCCCCTCTTTTGGGATGGAGAAGGGGTTTGGAGACTGCGCCTCGCGCCCGGTCGCGTGGGGACATGGGCTTACCGAGTGCGCTCCAACGATGCCGACCTCCATAATCAGATAGGAACCTTCGATTGTGAGGCAGAGAAGAGCAAAGGCAAAGGTTTTTTGTATGCGCGGGGGCAAGGGCATGACGGGCGCTATTTCGCTTGGGCAGATGGGACGCCCCTTTTTGCTGTTCCCCTTACCGCCTCTGTAGCAACACTCTCCCCTCAAGAGCCAGTAGACCCCAAAGCCGAAAAGAGTGAGGTCACCTCCCTACCGCCCTCTTTCCGCTCTTTTCAAAGGCTTGTTGTCCGCGCCTCAGAGGCGGGGGTCAACCGTTTTACCGATTTCTGGCTCCTCGACGGCTTCAATCGCTCTAATGAGGGAGGCGAGTCTCTTCAAGAGGCAGACCTGAACAGGCTCAACCCCGCCTTTTTCCAGTGGCTCGATAGACGTATCGCCTTCTGCAACTATCGGGGTATTGTGCCGGACATTGGGATGACCCGCAAAGGAGAGGCAACCCTCTCCCATTTTGAGGAATCACAAGTACGGCGTCTTTGGCGGTATGTGGTATCGCGTTACGCCGGCTATAATGTCTGTTGGGTGCTTTCGGGTACGCCCCTCAGCGACCGTGCGCTAGCTCAAATGGAGGTGCTTGCAAAACTGACGCGCCAGATCGATTCTCATGCACACCCTCTCCTCACCGCTCTTTCAGAGGCACAATCACAAAAGGAGGTCGCTTGGGTAGATGGAACCCTTACCTCTACCCTCACCTCCGGAGCAGTGCGTCGTATTTGGGATGAAGAGCATCCTGTCTGCGTGCGAGAGAACCTCCCAAACCCACCTGCAAAGAACCCCAATGTGTTAAAAGGACTCTGGGAAACGCTCTTTCAAGGGGCTACATGGCAACCCATTCTCCCCGAAGAGGAGACGCGCCCACTCGAACATCCCGCTACGCAAGCACTCCTTTCCGCCTCGCGCCTCTTTCAAACAACACGTTTTTCTCGCCTCTCTCCCCAACCCGACCTCCTCAAATCTGTAGTGCCAAAGACCTCCGTGCAGGTGCTAGCAAACCCCGGCAAAGAGTACCTCCTGTACTTTCCTCAAAAGACCACGATCACACTCGATCTGCTGGAAGCAATCGGCAAACTCAAAGTGCTCTGGTATCGTATCAAGACGGCAGTTTACTCCGCTGCAGAAGAGATAACGGGTGGTGAGAACATCGCTTTTGTGCCTCCCGAAGAGGGTGAGTGGGTCCTTGTCATCACGAGAGTTCCGATAAGCCGATAGACAGAACCGAGCGACTATGATACAATGTAGCAGTGAAACAGTTTCAGCAAATGCCCTAAGAGACCGTCCCGTTTTGAGATAGAGGAAACATACGGTATGTCACCCGCCCTAGACCCCTTAAAAGCAGGAACAACCCTCAACCAACGCTACCGGATACTCCAACCGGTGGGGCGCGGGGGAATGGGCTTGGTCTATAAGGCAGAGCACAGACGCCTCCAGAGTATCGTCGCAGTCAAAGAGATTCAGAACACCAGAGCCGACATCGACGAGTACCGCACCGCCCTCCAACTCTGTGAGCAAGAGGCGCGGATGCTAGTTCGCTTGAATCACCCGAACCTTCCACGTGTCAGCGATGCGTTTATTGAACGCGACCGCTTCTATCTGGTAATGGACTTTGTGGAAGGCACAACCCTCGAACGTCGCCTTCAGCTCAACAAGAATAAGCCGCTCGGAGCGTTGCAAGTCGTCTTATGGAGTCTCCAACTAACCGATGTTCTCCACTACCTGCATACCCAAACCCCTCCCATTATTTTTCGCGATCTCAAGCCCGGTAACATCATGGTACGAAGCGATGGACACCTTTTCCTGATCGACTTTGGAATCGCCCGCCGTTTTCAACCAGGAGCCACCAAAGACACCGCATTATTGGGTAGTGTGGGTTACTCTCCACCTGAGCAGTTTGGAACAGGGCAGACAGACCCTCGTGCCGACCTTTATGCCTTTGGAGCGACACTCCACAACCTTCTTACGGGAATCGATCCCACAACACAGCCCTTCAAATTTGCCCCCGCCATACTGTTAAACTCGCGCATTCCCGAGTCACTCTCACAGCTTATTGGTCAGTGTGTGGAGATGGAGACAGAGGCGCGTCCCTCATCAATCCAAGAGGTGGCAGAGGCACTAATTGCCATTCGACAAGAGATACAGCAGAACCCACTCTATGCCAATGAAACCCTGGAGACACCTAGTTCTGCCAGTGGAGGCTTGGGGACAGGCAATATTCTGAACCAATCGCAGAGTGGCTCTGGCTCCACAGGTGGATCAGGCAAAACAGGTGGGAGCCGTGATATAGCCCCGCCATTGGTTCTTTCCACAGCCCCTCTTAACCAAACCACAAATAAGCCTTCCAACAAGAATCTATTAGGCGCATTTGTTTTTCTTGGGGTTGTGCTTGCGGTTGCAGCAGTGACCATTTTTGCCTTCACATCGGGCAAAAACAAAGGCACTACGCCCACCAATGCAACACAGAAAAGCCCTCTCCCCCATGGAACATCCCCTTTGGTAGCAGCCCCTCCAAATAAGGCAGGAGTGGTTGCACCGCCCACCAATCGGGAACCCGACGTGCCTCTTACGCAGGAGAAGAGTGCCACATTCTCAAAAGTTGAGCCGCAAGGTGTAGAGAGTGATCCCGCTGGCATACAGGCGTTACGCATACAGACAGCCGGAGAGGTTAAGAACCAGACAGGAAAACAGGGCTTGGTGGTAGTGCTTTTCTTTGACCAGACAGGCAACCCTTTGCCTACCCCAAATCGATCTCCCGACAATCTCTACATGACACCAGAAGGGCAAGTGGCAGTGGCGCACCCGCTAGAGATCACACTGGACAAACAGCCCTTCGATCTCACACTCTATCTGCCTTTTGACCAGTTTCCGGTCAATGCCCTCTCTCTCTCCTATAAGTTCCGTTGCGCGATCTATATAGAGGGAAAGCGTATTGCGGAGACAGAACTGAAGGATTTGGCTCTGATACTAGTAAAACCGGAATTCCCATCTTCGAATGGGAACTCTCCGAGTGATAAGCCTTCAGCACCCCCTTCCGACACAAGTAGCGCAGGAACCCCCTAGCAGAGAGGATTGGAATGCAACCGCGTACCCTCTATAAAATGTTTTTGGAGACTGTAGAACAGCATGGTTCACGCCCCGCACTCGGTTTTCGTGCAGGACGTGACCATGTGATGCAGTATGTCACCTATACCGAGCTAGCAAAAAGGGTACGTCACTTTTTGCGTGGCTTGGATGCTCTGGGGCTACAGCGGGGAGATGCCCTCGCACTCCTTGCCGAAAACTGCCCCCAATGGGCAATAGTAGACCTTGCCGTGCAGGGCTTGGGCTTGAAGACGGTCTCTCCCTATACCACCCTGCCCGTCGCACAAGCAGGTTTCATTGTCGCCGATTCGGGCGCAAAAGCGATTGTTGTCCATGACGCCAAACAGCTAGCAAAAGTGAGAGAGTTTCGAGCCGAAGCAAAAGAACTCCAACACATCATCGTGCTTGATCCAACCCTCAAAGCAGAGGACACACTCACCTTTGAGGAGGTGATGCAACTGCCGGGCAAGTCCGACGCAGAGATAGATGCGTTGATCGCAAAAGTATCCCCAGATGACATTGCGACACTCATCTATACCTCTGGAACGACAGGCACTCCCAAAGGAGCCATGCTCAGCCATACCAACGTTTTGCAGACCCCCGATGGAGTCGTCGAATCGCGCCTTGCCGAACTGAACTCCGAGGACGTCTTCCTCTCCTTTTTACCCCTCTCCCATATCACCGAAAGGATTGGCGGACACTACTTGCCTCTGAGAGTGGGAGCCTGCATTGTCTACTCTCTTGGCTTATCGGCACTGGCGGAGGAGATACAGACGGTGGTGCGCCCCACCTCCATGCTCTGTGTGCCACGCCTTTGGGAGAATATGTATTCCAAAGCGAAAGAGGGCTTGGCGAAACGCCCTGAGAAAGAGCGCAGTAAGATCGAATGGGGAATTGGGATTGGAGAGCGGTCTGCACTTCTACGCTCGGAGGGACGCTCATTGGGGCTACTTTTGAAACTCCAGCTTGCCGTAGCGGAGAAGCTTATTCTCTCCAAGATACGCGCCAAAATAACGGGCGGAAGGTTACGCTACTCCGTCTCTGGAGGCGCACCTCTCGATGCCAAAACAGCGACCTTTTTTATAGGTATTGGAGTGAACCTGCTGGAAGGCTATGGGCTTTCTGAGACGAACATTATCGCGCTCAATCGTCCCAACAAACAAAGAATTGGAACAGTGGGAACCCTTTTGCCCCATGTAGAGGTAAAGATTGCAGGAGATGGAGAGATACTGATGCGTGGTCAAGGACGCATGCAGGGCTACTACGATCGCCCGGAAGAGACCGCAGAGGCAATAGATTCGGAAGGTTGGTTCCACACCGGAGATATTGGAGAGCTATCGCAAGATGGTTTTCTCAAGATCACCGATAGAAAGAAAGACCTACTGGTACTGAGCAACGGCAAAAAGGTCGCCCCGCAACCCCTTGAGGCAGAATTAAAGCAATCCGAATATATTGGGGAGGCGGTGCTCTTTGGGGATAGACAACCCACCATCAGCGCGTTGTTGGTTCCTGCCTTCGACAAACTCCTGCACTGGGCAAAAGAGCAAGGGATCGAGGGGAACATCGAAGTGCTCATAGAGAACGACAAGGTACAACGTCTTTTCAAAGAGCAGATCGATAAGGTCAACGCCACATTACCAGGCTATGAGCGCATCAAGCGATTTCGGCTCATTCCCCGTCCCTTCAGCATTGAGGGAGGAGAACTGACCCCCACGCTCAAAGTGCGCCGTAAAGTCGTTGCCGAAAAATATGCCCATCTAATTGCAACTTTCTCTGCCTCCTCCTAACGCAGAGAGTCTTTATTTGCTCTCTTTGTGCAGAATGCAAACCGATTTCGCAGGGAAGTTGTACTTAAACTTGACTTACCTTTGCTCCTGTCGGTATATTGTATTTCTCCCCACCAATGGGGATGCATTTTCCAAAGAAGGAGTGCCTTTCATGCGTCTCACTGCAATCACAGACGAGCTATCACAAGATTTTGAACATGCACTCGATGTTTTGCTAGAATATGGCATACACCATGCCGAACTGCGCGGGCTTTGGGGAACTAATATCGCCGATCTCTCTGAGGAGCAGGTGAAACGCGCCCAGAAAGCTCTTAAAGAGCGTGATATGCAGGTTGTGGCACTCAGTACCCCCTTCTATAAGTGCGATCTCTCGGTGGAAGCAGTCAACGAGGGAGAGAAGATGGGCAATATGCACCTTGCGAACCCACGTGGCTTTGCCGAGCAGATGCAGATACTAGAGCGGTGTGTTGCCCATGCCTATGCCCTTGATACGCCGTACCTGCGCGTCTTTACGTTTTGGCGCAAAGACGTTCTCACTCCAGAGCTAGAACAGCGCATTATAGACGCCTTTGAAGAGCCTCTGAAGTATGCTGAGAAGCACGGAATTACTCTGCTCTTGGAGAACGAGTATGCTTGCTATATCGGCACGGGAGAAGAGGCCGCGCGTGTCGCCAAAAAGATTAACTCACCGAATCTTCAATTGCTTTGGGATCCCGGTAACGCCTATTGTGCAGACGAAACACCCTACCCCAACGGCTACGAGGTCGTGAAGCCCTGGGCAAAGCATATGCACATCAAGGACGCCGTTACCAAAAGAACACCTGAAGGCAAGAAGATGCAATGGTGCGTCATTGGGGAAGGGGAGATCGACTACCGAGGTCATCTCGCCGCTCTAAAGCAAAATGGCTACGAGGGATTTCTCTCCCTAGAAACCCACTACGTTCCTACAACAGGGAGCGGCGAAGGTGGCAAAGGGACATCTGAAGACGGCTCCCGTGCCTGCCTTGTCGCACTAAGCCAACTTATCGCAGAAATTTAACTGAGGATACTATAAGATCATGCCCGATCTCTTTTCGATCTCCGCTTGGCGAGAATTTACCACAAAACACGGTTCCAAGTTCATGTGGACGATGATCATCATCTTTGGTGCTTCTCTCGTTCTCACTTATGGCGTTGGTAACATGGGACGTATGGGACAGAACGGCGGCGATGCCAATGCCAGTGGCGATTCGCAGATCGCTACAATCAATGGACGCCCCGTTCTCCTACGCTCCTTTCAACTCGTAGCACGTCGTGCCCGTGGTGCTGCGGGAGAGCAAACAGCCGAGCAACAGGGACAGGCATTGCAAGCAATCGTCATTCAAGAGGTCTTGGCACAGGAAGCCGAAAAGCGCAACCTCCATGCCGATGATGCTCTTGTCGATAAGACTCTCAACGACGAGCGTGAAAACGTTGTCGGCAAAAACGTCTCCGAGGCGCAGTGGAGTTCTTACGTCACTCAGGTCTACGACATGAACCTAAACCAGTACCGAGACTATGTTGCCCGTCAGTTGTTGGGTGCTGCCGTTGCCGAAGACTATAAGAAAGACATCAAGGTCACAGACGAAGAGGCAAAGAACCAGAGCGCAGAGGCAAAACTTCGGTTCATTCTCATTCGCAACTTGGATCGAAGTATGGTTGCTCCTTCTCCCAAAATGGCACGTCTCCTCCCAGAGCCCGAAGCCAAAAAACGTGCCGAAGAGCTACAGGCAAAGGTGAAAGCGGGTGCCGATTTTGCCGCACTCGCAAAGCAGTTCTCTGGAGATGCAGCGAGCCAAGCGAAGGGTGGTGACCTGGATTGGAAGAAAGAATATGCGGTGATGGCGGGACGCGGAGATGCTCTCGGCTATGGTGAGGAGTTTGATGTCGCTGTCCACAAAACACAAAAGGGTGGCGTTACGGATGTGATCCACGTGAAAGGGTTCCTACCGGGCTACGCCTTTGCACAAGTTGTAGATCGACGAAACACGCTTCCCAAAGACTTCGATGTCAAAAAGGTGATCGATACCATCAAAAGCACACGCGCCCAAGAGAAATTCAAAGAGGAAATGGGTGCATTGGTCGATGGCGCGAAAGTGGTTGTTACCGATCCTGAGATCAAAGCTTACTACGGCTACTTCCAGTATAAGCAGGCAGAGCAGAAGCAGATGTTTGCTCAGTTCTCCGCCATGCAGGGAACCAAGAATACGAGCAAAATCCCCACACCAGAAGAGGTCCAAAAGATACTGGCAGAGGTAGAGCAAGACTTTGAGGCACTCAACAAAACAAAGAAGGAAGATGCCACCGTCTCTATTGTGTTGGCAAACATTCTCAAGCTCAAACGCTTTGCGGCAGGCGTCACTCCTCAACAACGGGATCAGATTCGAGACCGCATCATCACTCTATTTGAGATCGGCTTGAAAGGAACAGAAGACCCAGCAATCCGACGTGAGCTTGCAGACTTCTACAAAGTGAAGAAGAACTTTGATAAGGCGGCAGAACACTATAAAATGGCGTCGCGTCTCTCTATGGCGAACCCTCCCACGGATGCCAATGGCGCCCAAAGTGCCATTAGTGACCACCAGACCTTCGAGTTGAACTTCAAAGCCATCAAGAAGCCCGAGTTGGCAGCAGAAGAGCGTAAGCTCAGGAACGACCTGATCAAACTTCAACTCGACCTTAAGAAGAAGGAAGCAGAAGAACTAAAGGCAAAAGCCGCCGCCACTGCGCTGCCACCCATAGGCGCACCCATCCCCGCTCCAACGGCTCCAAAGCCTGTTTCGGGAGGGAATACCGCTCCCCCTCAAAAACGCTAACACCGTGAACCGAGCGCACAAGACGATGCTAAGAACACTGCCTTGTGCGCTCCCTACTTTTCCTCATGACACCACTAGGAACCCTTGCCCTCATCTCTGTTCCCATCGGGAATAGTGGCGACATCACACTTCGCGCCCTAGAGACCCTCAAACAAGCTGATCTCCTCTTTGTGGAAGATAAACGCGTCACCTCAGCCCTCCTTGCCCACTACCATATAGAAACCCCTCAGCATCGTTTCGATACCCGTCGCCTCGCGGAGAGTCTTGCACTCCTTCGTACCTCTTTAGAATCGGGAAAGTCTGTCGCTCTTGTAAGTGATGCCGGAACTCCCGCCGTGGCAGACCCCGGCAATCGTGCCGTTCAAGAAGCCCTCAAGCTTGGCGCAAAAGTCATTGCTGTTCCCGGAGCCTCTGCGCTTCTTACTGCCCTCCTCTCCTCTGGAATGGCAACAGGACGCTTCGCCTTCGATGGATTTCCGCCCACCTTCCCAACAGACAGACATCATTTTTTCTCTACCCTCGAAAATGAAACGCGCACCATTATCCTCTATGAGATTCCCCGTCGTCTGCGCTCCACTCTCTGCACTCTGGAGCGACACCTCGGCACAGACCGCAACGTTATGATTGCCAAAGACCTGACCAAACCCACTGAACAACTCACCTATACCACTTTGGGTGAGGCGTGTCAAAACGCGGAAAGTGGAGTTCGTAAAGGCGAGTATACACTCGTGATCAGCAAAAAAAACAGGTAAACCCATTCCCTCAAGCATGCCCCATCTCTCTCCGATAATAGGCTGTCTCAAAACAAAATTGAATGCCCTTTGAGACCCAAATCTGCCCATTTCCACATTCTTGCAGGCTTCACACCTGCCAGTGTTACGGGTTTCACACAAGTCATGTGAGAACGTGAGCAGAGTCTGTGTTATAATATACTTGGCGGTGGATGAACACTCTGTGGCACAATATAATCAGAATTGAGCGAGATCACAGAGCGATGGTGATCTCATCACAGAGCTTCAAATGGAGATTGAAAGTTCCTTTGAAGACATGCGCGAAGGGATCGTTTTAGTCGCAACAGTTCCTAAAAACCTCTCACATGGGAGTGGCAAACAGAATATGTATCCCCTTCGTAAAATCGACTTCAACGCCAAAAACAGAGCTGCCAAGATTGCAGTTCTCGATAAAGAAGCAGAAACCATGAACACTCTACCGCAAACCACAATCAACCCTCTGAATACCAGCAATACCACGCTGGACAGCAAAGTTGTATCGTTTCCTGCCCCGACGCAGAATAGCTTCATTTGCGAAGAGGACCGTTTTCGTACCGATTTTCTAGACCCTCTTTTCCCAACCGTTACCGTAAGTTATGCTACAACAAAGCGTATTTTCGATATCCTTGCCAGTAGTTTTATCTTACTACTCGCCTCTCCCTTTATGTTGGCGGCGGCTCTTCTGGTTCGCCTCACCTCCAAAGGTCCCATCCTCTTTCATCAAGTGCGCGTTGGACGTGGAGGACGCCTGTTCTACTGTCTCAAGTTCCGCTCGATGTTCCAAGATGCCGAGGCACGCAAAGAAGAACTGATGCACCTAAACGAGATGAACGGACCTGTTTTCAAAATCAAAAACGATCCACGCATCACGCTCGTAGGACGCCTCCTTCGCAAACTGAGCATCGACGAACTCCCACAGCTGTTCAATGTTCTTAAAGGCGATATGTCCCTCGTCGGACCCCGCCCTCCACTCCCTGTAGAAGTAGAGCAGTACACTCCCTATCAACGCCAACGCCTCTCCGTTTTGCCCGGCATCACTTGCATCTGGCAGATCAGCGGGCGAAACAATATCAGTTTTGAGCGATGGGTCGAACTCGACCTTGTCTACATCGAGACCATGTCCCTCGGGACCGATTTGAAGATTTTGCTCCAGACCCTTCCTGCCGTAATGCGTGCCGACGGAGCCCACTAGAGACAGAACGCTCTTTCGCATTCACCCTTTTCTGAAGCCACTCTGCCACAAGCAGGTGGCTTCTTCGTTGCTAAAACCTGCTATAATACTACTACAAAAAGCGCGAACCGCTCTCCAATGTGGGAGGATTGCTGCTCCTAACCTACTAGCAGGAGTCGCGAAGCTAGGCTAAAGACGAAACTGTTACCCGATGCAGAAAACCTTGAAGGATGAGACGCTTGGAAACTGAATCCCCCATTACCCCTCCCCCCGCGATGCAAGAGATGAGCGAACGCTATCGTCGGCAAAAAGAGACAAAAGACTATGTACTCTCCGTGCTAATGCCTGTCTACAACGAAAAAGCGACTCTGCACGAGATCATTCGGCGCGTGCGGGAGGTGGAGATACGTAAAGAGATCGTACTCGTCGATGATGGCTCTACCGATGGAACGCGCGAACTCCTGCGCGATGAGATTGAGGGCAAATACCCCGATGTGAAGGTCTTCTTTCACCCACAAAACCGTGGCAAGGGAGCCGCCATTCGTACCGCCATAGAGAAAGCAACGGGAGACTATCTCATTGTGCAGGATGCAGACCTAGAATACGATCCAAACGAGTACTTTTCGCTCCTAGAACCCCTTTTGGATGGACGAGCGGATGTGGTGTTTGGGAGCCGTTTTTTGGGGGGAGGCGCGCACAGAGTTCATTTCTTTTGGCATCGCCTCGGAAACGGATTCCTGACCTTGCTCTCCAATATGCTTACCAATTTGAACCTGACTGATATGGAGGTCTGCTATAAGGTCTTTAAGGCAGATGTCATTAAAAATATCCCCTTGCGGTGCAACCGTTTCGACTTTGAGCCAGAGATAACGGCAAAAGTTGCCAAACGGAAATGCCGTATCTACGAGGTTCCCATCTCCTATAGCGGCAGAGACTACGACGAAGGCAAAAAGATTGGGTGGAGAGATGGCGTACAGGCGATCTGGACGATTATTAAATATCGGTTTCGAGACTAATTTGCAAAGGAAGCAGATACAGAGATGATTCTTGTTATAGGTGGAGCGGGCTACATCGGCAGTCACTATGTGCAGTATGCCTTGGAGCAGGGTACAGAGATCGTGGTGCTAGATAGCCTTGTTTATGGACACCGTGAGGCTCTTCCCGCATCGGTTCCCCTCATTGAAGGGGACATGGGAGACCCTGCCTTGCTGGACAACCTGTTCCAGACCTATCCCATCGAAGCCGTCGTTCATTTTGCTGCCTATGCCTATGTGGGGGAGTCTGTAGAGGACCCCTCGAAGTACTATAATAACAACTTTATTGCTACCGTGACCGTTCTGGATGCCATGCGTCGCCACAATGTCAATAACATCGTCTTCTCCTCTACTTGTGCCTCCTATGGCAACCCCCAGTATATGCCAATGGACGAGAAGCACCCGCAAGCTCCCATCAACCCCTATGGAGAGAGCAAGTTCTTTGTTGAACACGTTCTCCGCGCCTACAACCACGCCTATGGGCTAAACTTTGTCGCTCTACGCTACTTCAATGCGGCGGGGGCAGACCCCGCAGGGCGGATAGGGGAGAGCCATAATCCTGAAACACATCTCATCCCTCTCGTGCTTCAGACGGCTCTAGGACAACGCAAAAGCATTAATATCTTTGGAACCGACTACGATACCCCCGACGGAACCTGTATTCGCGACTATATCCATATTCTCGATCTCGCGCAAGCACACTCTCTCGCCATAAACTACCTCACAGCGGGAGGCAAGAGCGATATTTTTAACCTTGGAAACGGGCTTGGCTTCTCGGTGAGGGAGGTCATAGCCACCTGCCAAGAGGTCAGTCAATGCCCTATCGCCATCACAGAATCCCCACGTCGTGCTGGAGACCCGCCTCGCCTTATCGCCAGTGCCGAAAAAGCGCACGCGGTTCTCGGCTGGAAGCCACTCTATCCAGACCTCAAGACCATCATCGAACACGCTTGGGCTTGGGAAGTGAAACGCCCCTATTAGGAGGAGTGAAGCTTGAATTACCCGCGCCGACTACTCATAGCGACCACCAACCCCAAAAAGCGTACCGAGATGCAACAAATCTTGGGGCAAGCCCAATTGGACATAGAGATAGTCACTCTACAGGACTTCCCAGACGCCCCAGAGGTGGAGGAGACGGGAAGCACCTTTATGGAGAACTCTCACCTCAAGGCACACTCCGCAGCGAAACACTCTGGACTCGTTGTCATTGCCGATGATGGCGGTCTCTCCATTGACGCTTTGGGAGGCGCACCGGGCGTTCACTCTAGCCGCTTTTTGGGCGTCGAGACCTCCTTTAAAGACAAAATGGAGGCGATCTTCCAAAAGATGGAGAATACTCCTCCTGAAGAACGCACTTGTCGGTTTCAATGCGCTGTTGTGATCGCCACTCCCGCAGGAGAGGCTTTCGAGTGCATGGGAACCTGTGAGGGTAGGGTGGGGTATGAGAGAAAAGGGGACTTTGGCTTTGGCTATGATCCGCTCTTTGTCCTTCCCGATGGCAGACATATGGCAGAGCTTATGCCCCAAGAGAAGCATACTATCAGCCATAGAGGCAGAGCCTTAGCGTGTGCCACTGAGGCACTCCGCAAAATATTCCCCTCTTAAACCCGCTCTTCTAAAAATAGCTGGTACTTGCGCCCTTTCGTAGCGTCTTAATACACAAATCCGAAACATTGCGTGACACGTTGCCGATTGGAAAGGGGTTCCCATTATGCTCTCGAACTCTCGCCCTTGCCTTATCTCTCGTAGGATGACCTTTGCGGGGATGGCTCTACTTGTAGCCCTGCCTCTTACCGGACACGCCAACAAAGGGGACACCTCTGCCACGCGTGCCGTCATTGTGGGCGGGGGACCCAACCTAGAGAACAATCAGGTTGCCATTGAAAGCAACGTCCGCTATGTGAATCGCCTTCTGCCCTCCAATATTATCCGCACCACCCTCTTTGCCGATGGAAACATCAATAACTCAACTGTGCTAACCGACGTTGACCTTCGTAAGATGCCCACGTCAGAGCGAATTCTGCGCCTTGCCATCCAAGAACGAGACTCGACGGAGTTGAGCCGCACCCTCTACCGCAAGCCCAATCTTGGCGGAAAGCTGGACGGTGCAACCCGCTCCCGCGATGTCAGTCGTGTTTTCACACAGCTCGCAATGGAGGCAGAAAAAGACCCCAGACAGCAACTGTTGCTCTACTTCACAGGGCATGGAAGCTCCGACAGACAAGGCGATAACAACAACCTTTTTGATATGTGGGGCAATGAGGTTCTCTCCGTGCGTGATCTCTCCAAACACATTGCAAGGCTTCCCGCAGGAGTTCCTGTCACCCTTGTGATGGTACAATGCCACTCTGGCTCTTTTGCGAACCTGATCTTTGAGGGCGGAGACCCCCAAGCGGACGTTGTGGAGAGAGATATTGTGGGCTATTTTGCGGCGACGAAAGAACGCCCTGCGGCAGGGTGCACCTCCGAAGTCAACGAAGAGGAGTATCGTGATTTCACCTCCTACTTCTTTGCAGCACTCACAGGCAGAGATCGTGTGGGCAGAAAAGTCACGGGAGCAGATTATAATAGAGATGGTCATGTGGGAATGGATGAGGCGTACTGCTATACCCTGATACATGACCGTTCCATAGACGTTCCGGTCTGTACCTCTGACATCTTCTTGAGACGCTTTGTGTCCCTGCGGGATAGTGAGGTCTTCACGACACGCTACAGCCAAGTACTGGAGTGGGCAACTCCCGCCCAACGTACTGCCCTTAATGCACTCGGCAGGATGCTTGGACGTGAACCGGGTGAGGATCGCCTCCAATCCGCTTATAATGACATGATTCGAGGAGTAACACGCCTCTCTGGTGGCACAAACAACTATGAGGCTCTCCGTCGCGAATACAACGCCTCCCGCCAAAGCGCACGGCGTCGGCTTTTTGGACGCTTTCCAAACCTTGAGAAAGAGCAAAGCAAGTCGGCTTTAGAGCAGGCAAAACGATTCCTAGAGGCAGATGGGGACGATGAAACCTATGCACGACTTTTGAAGAGCGAAGAGGCACTGAGCAAGAGCGAATCGGAAGAAGAGAAACGAGAGGTTGCGGAGTCGCATCTGATGCGGTTTGTGCGATTGGGCAAGAGCGTTATTCTGTCACACATCATTCGTCAAAAAGGCGAAAGACCCCTCGTAGAGCGGTTTGAGCGGTTAGTGAAGGGAGAGGCGGCGAGTCCTCTTTTGCCTACAGAGCGCAAATCCGGTGCGGAGGTCTCACAGTAGCCCTCACCCTGTCCTATGGTGTAATCCATCCTACTCCATTTTGTCTAAACGTCTATTGCAAGCAGATGGGCTTGCATGTGTCTTCAAGGGGACTACCATGTCAAGAAGAGTCGAGCATATTCGAGTGATGCGTAGCTTTCGCACAAACTGGAAACTCAAGTGGCTCGTATTATTGGGGGCATGCGCCGTTGTAGCGTTGTGCCTAGCAGGCTGTGATGCGAGTGCCGAGAGCGGAAGTACGACCCAAATCTTCCCCAGTAACGGTGCTCGGAGCACGACCGTTCATGTCGTGATAACGACCTCCAATATACTGGCGGGCACCACATTAGACGTCTCTGGCAATGGTATCAGTATAGCCAACGTTGTTGTAGACCCAACCACCTCTGAGAACAGCGGTCGCATTACCGCCGACTTCATCATTTCTGCGGGCGCCGACCTCAATGCTCGCACCGTAACGATTATCCGACCAAACGGAGCAGGAAGCAGTACGGGAACCTTTACTGTTCTCCCCGTAGGAAGCACTTCTCTTACACTAACCAAGATCACTCCCTCTCTTGCGCTTCAGGGAGAGACCATACCGGTCACCATCACGGGCGTGGGCTTTCTGGCAGGTGACTTGGTGAGTATCACCGGTACAGGGATCACGGTCACTATAAACAGCATTGCAAGTAGTGTCATAAACGCGACATTCGTCATTTCTGCAACGGCTTCTGTAGCACCTCGCAAGGTCACAGTAACGAGGTCTAGCGGGCTTGTCAGCAACTCACTTGACTTCAGGGTAGATGCACCACTAAGTATCGGAGCCACTCGTGGGACCATCGTCTTTGCCTCGAACCTTGCCACGATCCCTGGAGGACCTGTCAACCTCTTCTCAAGCATTTACACAGGTAGATTTTCATCTCAGTACAACAATCTGACCATGGCTTCTGTGTCTATGGAGCCAGACTCACATCCAAGATTTAGCCCTGACCGCACAGCAATCGTTTTCATTCGTAGCTCCAACTCAACCGACAGCGGCAGTTCCGTCTATTTGATGGATCACGACGGTAGGAACTTAAGGAAAGTGACTCCTGTCGGAGATCACGGCGAGCGATTCGAGAGATACAGTAATTGGCCCAGCTTCCATCCAGACGGTCGCCATATTCTGTTTACAAATGGGCTTGAATTCAGCCGTATGGCAATCATGGATTTGGATGGTAGTCATGCGCGCTTCATCTTCCCTGCCGCCACTGCCAATTTCAGCATATATGAGCCAATCTATAGCCCTGTAGGTCGTAATATCGTTTTCAGTAGCACACAGGATGGTCCCGCACATATCTACGTGATCAACGATGATGGAACGAACCTTCAGCGGCTAACAAACTCTAGTGATGCAGACCGGCACCCAGGTTTCACGTACCCACGCGGTGGTTTCATTTTTTACGAGCGAGATCACTACGATAATGCCGGAAACTCCACAAGAAATATCTACTCTATGAGATTCGACGGAACAGGGAATAAAGCGCTTACAACCGACGGTAAGAGCTTTGACCCCGGCACTTCAGATTTATCCGGCTATATTCTATTCGTCAGCGACAGTAGCGGAAACGATGAGATTTATACGGTTCAGTCCGTCGGAAGCATAATTGATAGGAAGACTTCAATAAATATAGGTGGAGCTGTCATCAATGATCCTAGTACCGCCCCCTAGCAGTCTCAAGGTCTAAACAAGAGTCTCTGTATATAACAGGCACGGCTGATTTACCTCTTTTCGTGATAAATCAGCCGTGCCTACTAGGGGTAAGAGTTCAGGGTTATGGGAATCTTTGCGCCTTTCGTTCTCATAGAGGTTTATTATGGCGGACTTAACCTCACTCAGCAAAGAAGAATAGCTTCTCCTCGTGCCTCAACAACAGAAGATGGTAATCTTTCTCCTCAAGCAAATCGCCAACTTCTTTCCGCACCTTGACAAGTTACTGTGTCGGGTTGCTCCGCCACACCCCTTTACGGAGCGTAAAACAGTAAGAAGGCTCTACTCTTTGTAGAGAAGGCTCCCGCGTGAGCGGTGAAGCACGGGGCAAAAAGAAGTCCTCCGCGTAGGCGGGGTTGTCAGATGCCCTATTGTGTCGGTCGGAGGCACAGTCTTCCAGTCAGACACAAGCCCCCAACACTTAGGTGGGGTATCTGACCGAAGGCATTCTGGCATAGAGCCAGAGGCTATTTACCCTGAAGGATAAGCACTTCCGCGACGGCTTCTTCCACTGCCCGCGTTTTTATTGTCACCTCATCCACTGCTTGCCGTAGCTCGGTGATGTCCGGCAGGCTGACCGCTCTCGGCGCGGCTTGCAACCGCACAACAGATGCCTGTATCGTCATGAATGTCTGGTGCAGTACCTCTTTCTGCGCTTCAAGTCGTTCGATGGAGGGAGCGAGGACGCATACGTCCTGCAATCGCTTTTCGCACATGGCGAGACTTTGCTGCATGTCCTCCTTCGCCTGCGGGTCATCCACCTGCGCGGTTCGGTCCACAAGCTGGGAGTGTTCCGCTTCCAGTGCCTCTACGGACTCATTCCCAACGACTTTTTTCAGCCGTTCTAACTGCGCGTCTATATGCCGGTAACGCTCAATCAGAATACTCAAAGACTGCAATATCTCCATGGCGATCTCTTTCGGGATATTTTCGCCTGCTTCGAGGAGGGAGCAAACCACCTCAATATAGCCTGCTTCTATTCGGGAGAGGGAGGCAATGTGCATGACCGCACGCAACTCTTCCGCGCTCATGTGGGTCTGTACCGATTTGCGCCGCATTAGAAACGAACCGACTATGCTGCCCAGGGTACCCAGGTAACAGCCGAGGAAACCCAGTCCAGCCATGGCTCCGGTGTTACCAGCCAGCGTACCTAACTCCACGCCAATTCCCAGTCCTGTCAGGGAGCAGAGAATAATCGGTATTGCAACGTCCCATCCCTTGCCTTTCCAGCGCTTCATGATGACGGTGCGCACCGACATATCTTCAGCTTGGTGGTTATGGGGTCCCCAAATTGAGGTAGTTCTCGCTTTAATCTTTTCAGCGATCTGGGAATCAAGGTCTTTCAGGGCGATTTGCTGCATAGGGTTCTCCGTCAAAAACAGTTAGGGGGGCGGTAAAAGTTCGTGTAAAAAACACACTTGCCGAATCAGCCAATAAAACTGGGGATAAGGAACGCCGGATGCTTTTCCAACGGCTCCGGTGGCGGTGGTAGCAGGCACGTTAGCCTCTGACCCTGCCGCAGTGCCTGCTCAAACTCGGCGACATCGGTCGTGACTGCCTTCGGGTTGAGTTCCACTGAGAATCTGCCTCTATACTCTGCCTTGTTTTTGCTCTTCCTTAAACCACATACCACGCTTTCACGTCCCGTTTGAACCACAGTACCGCACCAGAAATCATTGCTACCACCCAAACGAAGGAGAAGAAAGGAGCGGCACGAAAGTGGACAAGCGTCCAAAACAAGAAGACTCCCATCGATCCCAAACTGGTGTACCATCCCCAAGCTCTCTGCGTAAAGGTTCCCCATGCGACAATAACCAACACAATTGCTAAGGGGATTAGGGCAATGGCAGAGAAGATAACCCCTAGAGAGCCAAACGAGGCTGCCAGATAGTTCATCTGGTCTTCACTCACCTTGACCCGCGCCGTAAACGAACCAATGACATAGGCGAGGGGCCAAAACAGTGCAAAGAAGACGCTGAACCCCGCAACAACAGAGACGATCACGGGGCGTTTTTCGAGGAGTGCCACCTGTGCCGCCAGGTTGCCCTCATGCTTCTCACTGTTATTGACCTGCCCCCCATAGGCAGTGAGAGGATTTGAACACTGCACACAGCGAGCAACACCAATATCGTTTACCATGCCACAATTGATACAGGTTTTCGTCTCTTCAACCATTCCGCTTTCTCCCTATTCTTCCGCTACAATGCTTGCAACAGACTCGAAATCGCTTTTCAAATGGGCATAGAGCGACTGGTACACGCGGTGATACCGATCATAGCGTTTGTGGGCTACAGGATCAACCTCCGTGGAATTCGAGACCCGAATAGTGGCGCGGCACGCCTCCTCCACAGAGCCGTAGACGCCCGTACCAACCCCTGCCAAGAGAGCAACTCCCAATGCGGGTCCCTCGTCTACATTGATAGTGACGTGCGTATATCCGCTCACATTCGCCTGAACAGATCGCCAGAAGGGGCTTCTTGCGCCTCCTCCCGATGCCCGCACCTGTTGCAAAGGAACCTGCATGGCTTCCATGACCTCAAACGAATCACGCAATCCATAGGCGACTCCTTCCAGAATGGCACGCGCCACATGGCTTCTGTCGGTTCGACGTGTAATTCCAAAAAGCACTCCCCGCGCATTTGGGTCGGCATAAGGCGCACGCTCTCCTGTCAGATAAGGCAGAAAGAGTAGCCCCTCACAGCCCACAGGAGCCTGTTCTGCCTCTGCACAGATCAACTCATAGGGATCGCGCCCTGTCGCCCCCGCAACCACCTTCTCTGGCTGGCAATAGGCATCCCGATACCATTGCAAGGAGCCTCCCGCAGAGAGCATGACTCCCATCAGGTGCCATTTGCCGGGAACGGCGTGGCAGAAGGTGTGGAGGCGCAATTGGGGATCGACAACAGGTGCATCACTAAACGCGAAGACAACCCCCGAAGTGCCAACAGTCGAGGAGACGATCCCGGTCTCCACGATCCCGTTTCCCACTGCCCCTGCCGCCTGATCACCGCCCCCGCCCACCACGGGAGTGCCGGGAGCCAAACCTGTTAGAGCTGCCGCAGAGGCTGAGATTCTCCCAGAGACTTCTGGCGACTCATACGATTTGGGCATCCACTCTGCCGGAATACCAATCGCATCCAGCATCTCGTATGCCCAATCGCGTTTGCGAACGTTGAAGAGGGCAGTCCCAGAGGCATCTGAAACCTCTGTGGCAAACTCTCCCGTCAGCATAAAGCGCACATAGTCTTTGGGAAGAAGCACTTTGCGAACCTTCGCAAAAGTTTCGGGTTCATGATTCCGTAACCAGATAATCTTGCCCGCAGTAAAACCTGTGAGAACAGGGTTTGAGATCAGATCGATCACGCGCTCTTTTCCCACAGTGTTGGTAATCCAATCGCATTCTGCTTGCGTCCTCTGATCGTTCCAAAGCAGGGCACGGCGTAGAGGGGTATTCTCTTCTCCCAAAAATACAGAGCCGTGCATCTGCCCAGAAAGCCCAACCCCCTTGATCTCAGAGGGAGAGACTCCGCTTATCTCCAAAACTTGACGCACGGTGGCACAAGTAGCACTCCACCAGTCGAGCGGGTCTTGCTCACTCCACAAGGGGCGTGGGCTATAGAGCGGATACTCTGCAACGGCACGCGCCAAAACGTGACCACTCTCATCAATGAGGATGGTCTTCGTTCCACTGGTTCCAATATCGATCCCAACAAGATAGGGCATTGTCTTCCTCTTCAGGGTTAAAGGATATACTTACTCAGGTCTTCATTTTTGACGATGTTGTCCAGACGCTCTCGAACGTAGGCGGCATCGATCCGAACCTGTTTCTCTTCTAAGTCTGGGGCATCAAACGAAATATCTTCGAGCAGACGCTCTAGCACTGTGTGCAGACGCCTTGCTCCAATATTCTCACTGGTTCTGTTCACTTCGGCGGCAACACGTGCCAGTTCCGTGACGGAGTCTGGGGTAAACTCCAAAGTGACCCCTTCCGTCCCTAGGAGAGCCACATACTGGCGTGTGAGGGCATTACGAGGCTCCGTAAGGATGCGCTTGAAATCGTCTTCCGTCAGACTCTCAAGCTCCACGCGAATGGGCAAACGTCCTTGCAACTCTGGAATGAGATCAGAGGGTTTTGCGACATGGAACGCTCCTGCCGCAATAAAAAGAATATGGTCGGTTTTCACTGGTCCACTCTTGGTATTCACCGTAGAGCCTTCGATAATCGGCAGGATGTCGCGTTGTACCCCCTCCCGCGACACATCGGGTCCTCCGCTAGCAGAGCGTCCTGATCCCGCAATCTTGTCGATCTCATCAATGAAAACGATTCCCATCTGCTCAACACGGGCAATCGCCTCCTTTGCGACGTTATCCCGATCCACGAGCCGTTGTGCCTCTTCCTCCGCGAATATCTGCCGCGCCTCTTTAATGGTCACCTTACGCTGCTTGTGGCGTTTGGGTAGCACGTTACCAAGCATCGATTGTAGGTCGCCCAACTCCTCCATTCCCTGTCCCATCGGGAATATTTGAACGGAAGAGGGGTTATCCTCAATGGTGACCTCAATCTGTTGCTCATCCAAAATACCCGACACGACCTGTTTTCGGAGCTTCTCCCGCACCCGATCCCCCCGCTCTCTGTCTTCTTTCTCTTCCGCTTCCTCATGCAGAGTCGGTTGTGGCTCAGGGGCAGGAGGAGACAGAGGGTTGGCTTCGTTTGGGTTTCCACCCTTAATAAGATTCTCAAAATGGTGACGAATGGCATGGGTGAGGTCTTGTGCTTCGCGCTCTCGATTTCGGTTGTTGCGAGGTGTAGCCTTAACCGGTTGGAGAATATCGACCACTCTATCGACAGCCCTCTCCTCCGCTTTGGTACGCACTTCTGCCAGCTTCTCATGCTCCACCATGCGTATGGCAACCTGAAGAAGATCGCGCACAATGGAATCGACATCACGCCCAATGTACCCAACTTCCGTAAATTTGGTGGCTTCCACTTTTAGAAAGGGGGCATGGGCAAGGTGCGCCAAGCGACGGGCAATCTCGGTTTTACCCACTCCTGTGGGTCCGATCATCAGTATATTTTTCGGAATGACCTCATCGCGCATCTCTTCAGGCAAAAGGCGACGCCGATAGCGATTTCGCAGAGCAATCGCTACTGCGCGTTTCGCGTTCTTTTGTCCTATAATATACTTGTCAAGTTCTCGTACAATCTCGTTTGGAGTGAGGTTCTCAGTGATCTCTGGCATGTTTCGTAACGTGTCCCCAATTTTCTTCCTATTATACCTCTGGATTTGAAGCGAAAAGCGCAAGGAGGTAGGAGTTCCTTGGGGAGACATCGAATTCAATACGGAGGAGTCTTTATCATGCACCACCCTATACGATCTCTTACCCTAATATCGCTAACATTGCTCATGCCCCATTGGGCACTCGCACAGACAGAATCGAGCACTCTAACCCGCTCTTTGGCTCCTGGAGTCACTCATATACAGGAGATTCGCACTGGCGCAGAGCCGATGATACTGAATATTCTAAAGATCAACCTCAAAGAAAAAGGGGCTAAAGTGCGTTATGGACAGGCGCGGGATGTTATCACGCTAGAGGGTGAGACAAAAGGGCGCGAACTCTTGCCCGACCTTCTCCAAAGACAAGGTGCGGTTGCCGCCATCAATGGGGATTTCGCCGCCTATACCGCAGACCCTCTCGGTGTGGCGATACGGGATGGTGAACTGCTCAGCGAACCGATGGATTATCGTGTTTGTGTAGGGATACAGGGAAGCACAGTGCTGATGGATCGCCTCATGGGGAATGGAGCCTTCCAACCTGCCACGGGGAGTGCCATTACTCTAACAGGTATCAACCGCGTGCCTCATGCAGGCGATATCGTCATATGGACTCCCACTTATCAGGCGAAAGTGCAGCCCGAGAAAGCCGCCGTCATTGTCACTCTCAAAGAGGTCAATCTCCCCCTCAAGCCCTCACAAGTGCTACAAGGCAAAATCGATACTGTGGTTCCTTATGAGGCGTGGGAGAACCTGCCTGTTTGCGCTCCAAACACGGTGATGATTGTGGCGGTGGGAGAGGCGAAGAAAGCCCTCATTACGCCCTGCAATCGCAACGATATGGTATCCATTCGCTTTGACCTTGTCCAAAGCATTCCCGTCTTAGAGCGGGGAAAGTTGCCTGCCCGAAGTCGTTCCTCACGCCCCGCAAGCCTTGAACCTGTCTGGAAAGAGATGGATCAGGCGATGGGGGGAGGTCCTTGGCTAGTGCAAGGGGGGCAAGTGGCGGTCGATTGGGAACTCCAGCGTTTCAACCTCCTGGAGTTTGTGGAGAGAAAGCATCCCAGAACCGCCATTGGTGTCATGGAAGATGGCACGCTCCTACTTGTGGTGGTGGACGGCAGGCAAGAACGAAGCATAGGAGTCTCCTTGTTTCAATTGGCACAATTGATGAAAAATCTTGGGGCAGTGAACGCGATCAATCTCGATGGAGGTGGTTCTAGCACCATGCTTGTTGGAGGGGGAACCATCAATTCTCCGTCGGATGGCAAACTGCGCCCCCTTGCCAATGGGCTTCTCATCTATGGAGAGGTGCCACAGATACCGGAAGCAGAGGGCTATCAAATCTCTCCAAACCCAAAAGAGGGGCTGAGGATATGCGTGGGGGATACGCAAACTTTCCAAGTCGTGGGTGCAGATGGTCAACCAATAAAGGGCGATATTCCTATTTTTTGGGGAACGATGGAAGGGACATACTTTATTCCTCAAACAGGAATCTTCAAACCAACGCGCACAGGAACCACTACTGTGACCGCGTTTGTGGGGGGCAAATTGCTGAAAATACCTGTGAGTGTGGTTGTTAAGGTCCACTTCTGAATCCTGAACCAAAGAAGAGAGGGGGTTCCCCACGTGGGGAACCCCCTCTAGCGTTCGGTGCGCTGAAAAATACCTAGCGGGTCGCAACGGCTTTAGGAGCCTCTTTGCCCAGCAGAACCCGTACTTTCGCGCCAATGTCGGTTTCTCGCATGAGCGATTCCCCAACAAGCACGGCGTTGACCCCTATCTTCTCCAATGTCTCCACATCTGCCCGCGTAAGAATGCCACTCTCACTCACGATGACACGCTCAGGGGAGGCAGGAAACTCTTGTAGTAGGTTCTTTGTTACCGAGAGTTGGGTGCGGAAGGTGTGGAGATCACGGTTATTGATACCGATCAGGTCGGCTCCCGCGTCAAGGGCTTCTAGCATCTCTTCTTTATCGTGCACTTCCACCAAAGGAGACATACCATATTCACGAGTCTGTGCAAGGAGTTCCCGCAAATCGGTGGGGGAGAGAGCCGCAACAATGAGCAGAATAGCATCGGCTCCTGCAAGGCGACTTTCGGCAAGTTGCCATGGGTCAACGATGAAATCTTTGCGGAGAAGAGGAACCGAGACGAGTTCCCGAATCCCTGTCAGATACTTGAGTTTGCCTTGAAAGTATTTTTCGTCGGTGAGTACAGAGAGGCAGGTTGCACCATTATCGGCATAGGTCTGCGCGATGACATAGGGATCGAAATCTTCGCGGATAACCCCTTTTGAGGGGGAAGCTTTCTTAACCTCCGCTATCAAGCCTATGCTTGTAGTGTTTGCCAATGCTCCGCGAAAATCACGCAGAGGAGGCGCGTCCTTCATTTTTGCTTGCAGTTTAGCGAGAGGGGTGTGCTCTTTGAGACGTGCAACTTCCGTGCGCTTGGTCGCCAATATCTCAGACAACATACTCATAATAGTGTAGTGCTCCTAAAAACGAACTTTTTGGGTCTAAAAACCAGATATAGTCTAGCACACTACCAAGGTTTGCACGCTACGACAGGAAAGATTCAGGATTACGGGAATCTTTTGACCCCCCTCTGAGGCACATTCTTTTTTCTCTAGTTTGGCAGGAGGGTCAACTCTGGAAGGTGGTGTTCTCTATTCCAGGTGTTGATATTTTTGAGACGTTGAGCATCCCTGATTTTCTCTATCACTCCGGCGTCAAATTGGTACTTTTTAGGCTTCATTAGGAAGAGCAGAACCCCTGCGACGTCACAAAGGCGTCCCTGATTCATGAATCTGCCTTTCGTACTTCCCTTCTTGTGGTACTGATAGACACGAAAGTCCCTTTGAGGAAGGAGTGTGTGAACATGGATCAGCAGTTGTTCCAATGCACGTTCAAAATCGGCTTGTTGTGTTTGCGTCAGAGCAATAGGCGGCTTCGTGCGAGAATCGACACAGCTAAACAGAAAAGACGTGACGTTGTCATCGATGAGGTTGTGAGAGACGACATCTTCATCGATTGTTTGTACGGCTTTTGCAAAATGCGTATTGCCTAAAAACATCACAATCGGATCGCATTCAGACTCATCCATATTTAGTTCTTTGCGCCGTTTCCAAAGATCAAGGACGGCGTTCAATGCTTCCACATCTCCCCTAGTCCAACAATAGGTTGCGGCAATGAGGCGTGTCCTTGGCGATATGCCATGCCACATAGCAGATTGCGCGAACTCCAGTGCCTGCTCTCCGGTTTGTTTTGCGACCCGTTCCATAAGCGATTCATGTATCTGGGGGTCACGGGATTGGCTCAACGCTGTCTTGATAGCAGGGAGTACCTCTTGGGGATACTTCTGTGCAAGCTTATCACACGCCTCTGCGGAGTCGAAGTCGCCTTGTGAGACCATCTGGATTAATCCCGCACGTTCACCTTTCTGCTGGAATTGTTGCCACCACTCGCGAGCCATCTGCTTTACTGCGTTACGAGAGGCAGGAGAGTTATTGTTGAAGCTCTTGGCAGTGATTTCTGTAAACAGTTCTTCTGCCATTTTCCCTATAGTGGAGGTGGAACGTGTGAAACGAGAATCGTCAAAAGCTTCAATTAGTTGGGGAATGGCAGGGTATCCAATGCGGAGTAACTCCCTATTGGCATGATACCTTTTGTCAGAGCGAAAGGGTTCAGGATAAGTGTATAAAAGGAACCCCTCTGAGGCTGGTATTGCATCTCGTAGTTGAAAGATAAGTTCGGTAATCTGCTGGTGGAGGGGTAGCTTATTGAAGGATGGGAGGGCAGGCAAGCGAAGCTGACGATCCTCTTGTACCATCTTGGCGAGTTGGTTGCGGAACGCCTTGAGGTTTGCGACCTGTACTGGACCGTAGCCTTTTTGAAAGCGGTTCGCCATTAACGTTGCCTGTTCTAATATTTGCTCACGTGAAATCGAGGGGACAAAGAGCAGACTTTTGAGATGGTGTTCTCCCACTTGAAGAAAATGTCCTTCTAAGGACGTTTGAGGGGGAGAAGCTAGGTTGGGGTAAAACTTATTTGCGGAACGCATATCTCGCCGCGTAGCATAAAAATAAGCAAACATAAAGGCATCAATTTCAGGAGAATAAAACGCTGAGCCAGTGTGCTCGTGCTTTTTGAGCCACTCATCAGGGAATGTGGCTATATTCACCCGTTGGCAGTGGTCGCGAGTGTTCTTCTGGGGAATCCTGATAGTGGCGATCAATGTAGTCGTGAAGAGAATGGTGTAGGTATCTCCTTCTTGTTTTAAGAGAAAGCCATACCGATTTCGAAAATGGTCAAGTACCCATACATGCATGGAGTTGCTGGGAAACCACATATCATAATGTACATGAACAATAGGGAGTTTGGAGAGGTTAGGTAAGCCCAAGCTACCCACCCATTTGAAGAAGGGTTGTTGTGTCTTTCGGTCGATTTCTCGCGCTTTTGGGGGTTTTGCAAAGGCAGGAACAGTGTTGAGCAGGGCAATGAGACAGACTATACACAAGACTCTAAATCGAAGCATGGTTACCTCCATCAGCATCCAGTGACACGAGCGACACGCATCGTATACAGAGTCTATTGTGGAGTCATGCCACAGAATTCCTGCTTATGCCCTAAACGAAAAGAGGAGTGTTCTGCACAGTGGCAAGAACACTCCTCTTGGTTTTGGTGCGTGCTTTGGGTTCAAAAGGCTCGATTAGGCTTCAGCTTCTAGCATACTGGGGTTCAGAAGCCCAAGGCGTGTTGCACGGCGGAATGCCTGAACACGGTTCGAGACCTGCAATTTGTCATAGATATTCGCCAGATGAAAATCGACGGTTCGTTTGCTCACGTAGAGCATATCCGCCACCTCTTTACTCGAATGCCCCTCCACGACCAGAGTCAGCACCTCTAGCTCACGCCGTGTAAGAGTAATCCCCTCAGCCTCAATAACAGGGCTGTGCATTGTAACTTCGTCCATCTCCTAGTTCACTCCTTCTTCATGATAAAACCGATGCTTTTTGCAACTGTTCTTCTCTGTGTCGAACTTGCGTTCCCAGTTGTCTTAGCGGGTTTTTCCACAAAAAGCAGGATATTCTGCGGGTGTTCCTGCAAATAGTGCTTGTAGTACCTATAAACTGGTAATCCTTGCAGGAGACGCAAAAATGCCCTGCCAGATTTCCCCCAATAAGGGAGACTGGCAGGGCAGGTGAGTGTTGAGAGGAGAGGCTTTTTTAGCCTTGCCTACTTCTTATCTTCTTTTTTGTCGGCGACGTAGATAAGCGCGGTGATTTTTCCCTCATGAGCGGTGACTGTCTCGATCAGTTTGCCTGCGGCATCCCAAATCTTGACAACCTTATCCCCTGCGGTGAAGATCGTTTTGCCGTCGGGAGTTGTGGTTATTGCCGTGATACCACCCTTGAGTTCGGAATCGACCTCGGCGAGTTTCTTGTGATCGGCGGCACTCCAGATGAGCAGTTTGCCATCGGCTCCACCAGTCAAAACCTTGGTGCTGTCGGTGAGAGTGTGAATAGCGTTTATCGCGCCCGTATGCTTGCCACCTTCAAACTCTCCACTGGGTCCCTGACTCCAGAATTTGAGGATGCCGTCGGCTCCACCGGAGTAGATGCACGCCTCTTTGACGTTGCCACCCATGACAGTAAGACCACCCTGATGCTGGGAATTGATCTGAAAAATCGAGTTTCCATCCTTGCCCAAAATGGGGACAACGCCGTCGGCACTACCGGCAATAATGATCATCATACCACCCAAATCAAGCAAGGATACCCCCACAATTTTGTCGGTATATGCCTCGAGCGTGGCATCCAGTTTACCGTCGGCGAGTTTCCAGAGTTTGACTTTCTTGTCGGCTCCACCAGAGGCGAGGAGGGTTCCATCTTGTGAGAAAGCGAGTGCAGTCACAGCACTCTCGTGAGCGGTGATCTCTTTGACCAGTTCACCATTCTCTAGCTTCCAAATCTTGACTTTCTTGTCGGCTCCACCAGAAGCGACCAGTTTACCGTCTGGGGAGACTGCAAGGACAGTGACCTCTCCATCATGAGCGGCGATGCTCTTGAGTTCCTTGCCCGTTTTGGGGTCCCATGCCTTGATCTTCTTGTCAGCTCCAGCAGTAAGGATGATGTCGGCTTTTGCTGTCTGCGCCACCATCGAAAAGCCCACCACCGCTACCAGCGTCAAAGAGG
>CAMCUQ010000023.1 GCA_945878775.1 Chthonomonas calidirosea | reverse complement strand
GTGTTGAGATGGTGATGCCAGGTGATAACATCACAATCACTGCGGAGCTAATTCAGCCGATAGCAATGGAAGAGGGCTTGCGATTTGCAGTTCGTGAAGGTGGAAGAACTGTGGGTGCAGGTGTCGTTACCAAAATCCTCGGCTAGTTTCTTAAATTTGGGTCAGCCGACCTCAGAATGGACGGCTGACCTTCTCTTGTGTGTGAACTAAATCGTATCGCGATAGGAGAGATTGCTACCTATGGCAAACTTAGGACGACTGGATAAGGTTCGGATTCGCCTTCGGGCGTTCGATCACCGCATCCTCGACCAATCGGCAGAAAAGATCGTCGACACCGCCAAGCGCACAGGTGCGCGGGTTGCGGGTCCTGTTCTGTTGCCCACCGAGCGTTCCATCTACTGTGTCAACCGTGGTCCCACGATTGACAAAGAGTCTATGGAGCATTTTGAGCAACGGACGCACAAGCGACTGATCGATATTATCGAGCCGGGTCCCAAAACCATCGAAGCTCTTGGACGCTTAGACCTTCCAAGCGGCGTTGACATCGAGATTAAACTATAAGTTCGCCTCGTTTTATTTCCCTCTCGAATGACCTTTGAGAACGGAAAGAGGCAGAACAACCACAAACTAGGAGAAGATCGTGGTAGACACAATTCTGGGCAGAAAGATCGGGATGACCCAAGTCTTCAATGATCGTGGGGAGATCGTTCCGGTCACCGTGATTGAAGCAGGTCCCTGCATTGTCACGCAGCTCAAGAGTGTTGAAAAGGACGGCTATAGTGCTGTCCAGGTCGGTTTCGGCGATATTCGCCCGAAACTGGTCAATAAGCCACTCGCCGGACATTTTGAGAAAGCCGGAGTCACCGCACGACGCCATCTGCGCGAAATCCGTACTGAAGACACGTCCGTTTATAAGCTGGGTGATGAGATCAAGTGTGATATTTTCAAACCGGGGCAACGGATCAAAGTGACCGGCACCTCGAAGGGAAAAGGGTTTCAGGGCGTTGTGAAACGATTCCATTTTCATGGAGGCGACATGACGCACGGTTCGATGATACACCGCAAACCGCAATCTGGTGGAGCAACAGACGCCGCGCGTACCTTTAAGGGAACTCGAAAGCCCGGACAGATGGGCAACGTCCAAACCACAGTGCGTGGACTACGTATTGAGCGTATAGACGCGGACAAGAATCTGTTGCTGATTGAAGGAACCGTTCCGGGTGCAAACGGTGGCTTAGTTACCATTCAGCGAATCAACCGGATATAGAAGGGATTTAACTAATGGCAACCATTCCGCTTTATAATAACTCTGGAACACAGATTGGCGAGTTGCCTCTGCCCGATTCGATCTTCGGTGTCGAGTTCAACGAAGTGCTGGTACACCAGGCTATCGTTACGGAAGAGGCGAACTATCGGCAGGGTACTGCCCAAACCAAAGAGCGAGGCGATGTACGTGGTGGTGGACGCAAGCCTTGGAAGCAAAAAGGAACCGGACGCGCCCGACAGGGTACTATCCGCGCTCCTCAATGGCGCAAGGGTGGCATCGTATTTGGTCCCCATCCACGTGACTACCGCAAAGCGTTCCCTGTGAAGATGCGCCGCAAAGCGATGCGATGCGCCCTCTCCGCAAAGGTGAACGCCGGTGACGTGATCGCTCTTGATACCCTCTCATTTGAGACTCCCAAAACCAAACAGGTGATCGCACTGCTCCAAGCGTTGGGACTTGGGAATACACGCCGTGTTCTTATCATCGTTCCACAATACGATCAGAACACGCTGAAGTCCGTTCGCAACCTACCCGACATAGAGGTGCGATACGCCCCCAACTTCTCGGTGCGAGATACCTTGACCGCGCATAAGATCGTTCTTCTGCAAGGAGCTGTGGCACCGATTGAAGCCGTGTGGAAACCCTCTGAGGAGGTGGCAGCGTGAAAGACCCGTATTACATCATTGAACGACCTCTTTTGACAGAAAAGAGCACCGATCAAGCGACTACCAACAAGTACCATTTTCGTGTCCGTGTCGATGCCAATAAGATTGAGATCGCGGGTGCGATTGAGACCATCTATGCTACTTCTGGGGCGAAAGTTCTCGCCGTCAATACCCTCACTGTAAAGGGCAAAAAGAAGCGAACGATGGTGCGTGGCGCAAAGCCCGGCTATTCCGTTAAATGGAAAAAAGCCATCGTTACAACCGACAAGCCCATAGAGCTATTTGAAGGCATCTAAGCTCAGACACCTCCGCCTTTGGGCGAGGATACTGATTGGAAAACACGAGGAGAACCATGCCTTTACGACAGTATAAACCAACCACACCGTCGCGACGCTTCCGGATCGGAGCAACCTACTCAGAACTGACGCGTAAGCCGGGTAGCCGCCAAACAGTGGAGCCACATAAGGCTCTACTTCAGCCGATCAAACGCACAGGCGGACGTAACAACAAGGGACGCATCACCCACCGGTTTGCCGGTGGCGGTCATAAGCGTATGTATCGTATCATCGATTTCAAACGCAATAAGTACGATGTCCCCGCCAAAGTCCTATCCATTGAGTACGACCCAAACCGCACCTGCCGTATCTCTCTTGTAGAGTATGCAGATGGCGAAAAACGCTATATCCTGACACCAGAGGGCTTGAAACCCGGCGATACCGTTCTCGCAAGCCATGTCGCCGACATTCGTCCCGGCAATAGCCTACCTCTTCGTGCCATCCCCATCGGAACGCTCATCCACAACATTGAGCTGAACCCCGGTAAGGGTGGACAGATGGTTCGCTCCGCTGGCACAAGTGCACAGCTCATGGCGAAAGAGACCAAATATGCACAGGTTCGCCTCCCTTCCGGTGAGACTCGACTCGTGCTTCTCACCTGCCACGCCACTATCGGCTCGGTAGGCAATGCAGAGCACGAAAACGAAGCCTACGGAAAAGCAGGAAAGAGCCGCTGGCTTGGAATTCGTCCCCACGTTCGTGGTGTGGCGATGACCCCCCGCGACCACCCACACGGTGGTGGTGAGGCTCAAAGCCCCGTGGGACGCAAAAAGGGTCCCGCAACACCTTGGGGTAAGCCTGCTCTCGGACGCAAAACCCGCCATAACAAGGCGACCGATAAGTTCATCGTTCGCCGCCGCTCTTAGTCTTTTGCTGTGGGGAAGGTTGCGCCCTAGCGCAGCCCCCCTTTGGAGATAACGATGGGACGTTCCCTAAAAAAAGGACCCTACGCAGACCCGAAATTGCTGGAAAAGATTCGGGGCTTGAACGCTCGTAATGAGCGCAAAGCGATCAAAACCTGGTCGCGTCGCTCGACGATCTTCCCGGATTTCATCGGACATACCCTGCTCGTACATGATGGGCGCAAGCACATCCCGATCCTCATCACTGAGAATATGGTCGGACACAAGCTCGGTGAGTTCGCTGCGACACGCACTTTCCGTGGACACGCCGGACAACAGATCGAACGGCGTTCTGGTATTAAGTAGAAGAGGACGCAACTGATGTCAGATCAAAACCTTGCGACCGTGGCTCCGAAAGGACACCGCGAGAATCGCAAAAAAAACTTAGGACGCAAAGTGGAGCCGAATCAGGCGCAGGCAGTGGCAAAATTTCTGCGCGTTCCTCCTCGCAAAGCACGCTTCGTCATGGATGAAGTACGTGGCAAATATGTGCTGGAGGCACTGGCGTTTCTCAACTTCTTGCCAAACCGTGCTGCCGATTTCATTGGTAAAGTGGTGACCTCCGCAGCCTCCAATGCAATCAATAATCATGGACTGCAACGCGACAATCTCCGCATTGTCGAGGCGCGTGTGGATGAAGGTCCCCGCATCAAACGTATGCAGCCCCGTGCTCAAGGACGCGCCTACGCTATCCTGAAGCGCACTAGTCATATCACCGTCATCGTCGAAGACGCCGGTCCCCGCATACGCAAACCGCGTAAGGCTGTGGGAAGTCGCGCCACTGCTGCTCGTGCTGCCCGCACCGGAACCCCCGTTGCGGCATCGGCAAGTCAAGAGTAAGGTAGAACCACCGAAAGGAACAACCACTTGGGACAGAAAGTTCACCCTATCGGTTTTCGCATTGGCGTCATCCGCAACCCGGATAGCACCTGGTATCTTCCAAAGCGCGGCTTTGCCGAGGCTGTCTATGAGGACTTCCAGATTCGACGCTATGTCAAGAAAAATCACTACAACGCCGCTATATCTCGCATCGAGATAGAGCGACAGGGTAATCGTATCAAAGCAACTATCTTCACCGCAAAGCCCGGTATCATCATTGGGCGACAAGGTAAAGGAGTAGACGATCTCAAATCGAAGCTAGAGGCATTGACCAAAAAGCAGGTTCATGTCAGCGTGCAAGAGATTCGCCAGCCCGATATGGATGCTCAACTCGTATCGGAAGCTGTTGCCCAACAGATAGAGAAGCGAATCGCCTACAAGCGTGCCATGCGCCAAGCGATTCTTCGCGCCTCGAAGTTGGGAGTCAAGGGAATTCGTATCACCTGCTCAGGGCGTCTTGCCGGAGCAGAGATGGCACGCCGCGAAAGTGATCGTTTGGGCAAAATTCCGCTCCAAACGCTTCGCGCCGACATCGATTATGGATTCACAGAAGCCGCAACTACCTACGGACACATTGGAATCAAGGTCTGGATATATAAAGGGGATGTTCTACCAGGGCAAGCCCGACAGACAGAAGCCGATAACCGCCGTGGAGATGGTCGCCCAGACCGTTCTGGTGAGCGCAATGATCGCTCTGAGCGCGGACGTGGCGGTCGTGGCGGCGGCGGTGGTGGTGGTCGTGGCGGTCCCGGAGGTCCCGGAGGCGGTCGCGGTGGTCCCGGCGGCGGTCGCGGTGGTCCCGGTGGCGGTCGCGGCGGTCCTGGTGGCGGCGGTGGACGCCCTCCGCGCCCCCCTCGTGACGGCGACTAAGTTAAGTATCTCATTGGGGCGCGGAACATTGCGCCCCACACTCAAGATTTGTTGATTGTCAATTTCATATCGCCATTCAACAGTCCCGTATCTCTCTCAAAGAGAGGGGTACTCGGCACAACGATAGAAAACAACGCTCGTTGTAATCCTATCTGTGCCTTATGGAGGAAACCCACATCATGTTGATGCCCAAACGTGTGAAGCATCGCAAGCAACATCGTGGACACCGTCGTGGTAAAGCCCTGACCGGTAACTATGTCGCTTTCGGTGATTTTGGACTTCAGGCTCTGGAGTCCTGCTGGATGACTGCAAACCAGATCGAGGCGGCACGGCGTGCTATGACACGCTATATTAAACGCCAAGGTAAAATCTGGATTCGTATTTTCCCCGATAAACCCTTTACAAAAAAGCCGGCAGAGACCCGTATGGGCTCTGGAAAAGGTTCGCCAGAAGGATTTGTCGCGGTCATTAAGCCCGGACGTATTCTTTTTGAGATGGGAGGCGGCGTCACAGAAGCGAACGCACGCGAAGCCATGCGCCTTGCAGGACACAAGCTGCCCATCGATGTCAAGTTCGTCACTCGTCTCGATACCGATCACCTCAGCCCCAAGAGTAATACAGCAGCTGAAGTAGAGGCAGAGACGGCTGAGGTTGTGGAAGAGGAGCCGACCAATGGCGGAGATTAAGCTCAAAGAGGTTCGTGAACAGTTGCGAAGTATGACAGATGTGGAGCTGCGCAACGAAGTCGCCGCGCAACGCGCCAACCTGTATCATATGCGACGCAGAGCAGCTCTGCGCCAACAGACCGATACCGCCGCCATTCGCACGGCACGCAAACAGATTGCCCGCGCCCTCACGCTTCTTCGTGAGCGCGAACTTGTGGCACAGCGAGGGGAGAACTAATAGATGTCAGATCAAGAGACCAACGTGAACGCTTCGGAGACGACCTCCTCCCTTGAGCGCGGACGCCGCAAAGCACGGCAAGGCAAAGTGACCAGCACCAAGATGCACAAGACCATCGTCGTTACCATTGAGCGACGTGTCCGGCATCCTCTGTATGGTAAATTTATGACTCGCTCCCAAAAGTTCAAAGCGCATGACGAGACCAACGACTGCCACGAGGGCGATATTGTCGAAATCGTCGAGACCCGCCCCCTCTCCAAGACAAAATGTTGGCGTGTCTCTCGTATTATTGAACGCGCCAAGTAGCCTCGGCGTTTTTAGCCGGAAGGGATCGACCCGTATCGGCACGTCCTTCGCCCCAGAGAGACAAGTCTCTTGTTGTGGGCGTGTGTAAAGAAAGGCAACCGAGAGATGATTCAAGCCTATACCCGACTCAAATGCGCCGATAACACGGGCGCACGCGAAATACTCTGTATTCGGGTTCTAAAAGGATCGAATACACGCTACGCCTACGTCGGGGATATTATCGTGGGCGTCGTGAAATCTGCAACCCCAAACCAACAGGTGAAGAAGAGCGATGTTGTGAAATGCGTCGTTGTGCGAACCAAGCATGCCGTTCGCCGAAAAGATGGCTCTGTGCTTCGCTTCGACGATAATGCCGCCGTCGTCATCAACAACAACTTTGAGCCGCGCGGAACCCGAATCTTCGGACCCGTTGCCCGCGAACTGCGGGAGCGTGATTTCATGAAGATCGTCTCCCTCGCTCCGGAGGTGCTATAACATGACATACCGCAAGCCAAGCCTGCCGTATGAACCCATCAAGCTAAAGGTGAAAAAAGGAGATACCGTTCAGGTTATCTCTGGCAAGGACAAAGGGAACCGTGGGACTGTGCTGACCGCCAGCCCTAAAGAGAATCGTGTGGTCGTTCAGGGCTTGAACATTATGATCAAGCACCAGAAAGATCGCCCCTCCTCCCGTCCCAGTTCTACGGGTGCGAATCAGGTCATCAAAGGTGGACGTATTGAGAAAGAGGCTCCTCTAAATGCCTCCAAAGTCATGCTCGTCTGCCCCACCTGCAACCGTCCCACCCGCGTTGGCTATGCCTTCAGAGAGGGTACCGAAAAACTCTCAAGACGCAAATACCGCGTCTGCAAGCATTCCGACTGCGGCAAAGCCATCAATTAGTGGAATCTCTCTCTCCTGGTAAGCCCTGCTTGCCCAGAGAGAGAACCTCCATAAAACTACACTGTTCCCGCCTCCGGTCGGAAATCGGGGGCAAAACACGAGGGAGAATACCGTATGACTCGTTTGAAAGAGCGTTATGATAAAGAGATTTCGCCCAGTCTGCTCAAACAATTCGGCTACTCGAACATAATGCAGATTCCGAAACTCGAAAAGATCGTGGTCAACATGGGCGTAGGGCGTGCCGGACAGACTGGCGCAAGCTCCTCTGGAGATGCCGCCAAAGAACTTGATGGAGCCGTCAAAGATATGGGCGCTATCACCGGACAAAAGCCCGTTATCACCAAAGCCCGCAAGTCTATTGCTGCCTTCAAGATTCGTGCAGGAGCCCGCATTGGCTGTAAAGTCACTCTGCGCGGTCCCCAAATGTACGAGTTTCTTGATCGCTTGGTGAACGCTACCCTACCCCGTATTCGAGACTTTCAGGGCATCTCGCCAAACTCATTCGATGGACGCGGCAACTTCGCGCTTGGAATGAAAGAGCAGATTGTCTTTCCCGAAATCGAGTACGATAAGATCGACCGCGTGCGTGGTATGGACATCATTATCGTCACCACCGCTCGCACCGACGAAGAGGCACGCGCCCTCCTCAAGGCATTGGGAATGCCCTTCCGCCAAAAGTAATTCTCAGAGTCTCCCTTTCTGGTCACACCGAAGGAGGAGGGGAGACTCTTTTTTGCGAACATTACCTTGACAATTATATAGAGATCGGATTTGGGTCGTTGCTTATATAGGTTCGCTCTCCGCTTTGCTCATGGCAGAGACCGCGACTGTTTGGGGGAGAAAAGGGATACCTTCACCTTGCGTTTGTTCAAAACGCTATCCATCCTAACGGCGAGGAGAGTTTAGGCGTATGAAAAGCTACGGTATCAAGGCGATCCGCAATGTCGGACTATTTGGGCATCAAGGCTCCGGTAAGACCTCACTAGCAGAGGCTCTGCTCTATACCTCTGGTGCAATAGAACGCCTCGGCAGAGCGGACGATGGCTCCGCAACGTGTGACTTTGACCCTGAAGAGCATAAACGTCGCATTAGCATTAATGTGGCGGTGGCTCCGTGTGAGTGGCATGAGACGAAGATTAATATCGTCGATGTGCCGGGCTACCTCGATTTTCAAGGTGAAGTAAGAAGCGCTATGCGCGTCGTTGAGTCTGCTATTCTTGTCACCCCAGCACAGGGAGAGCCTGAAGTCGGCTTCGACATCGCTTGGGAGTTGGCAAGTGAGCAGAACCTCCCCCGTGCTGTCCTTGTGAACAAAATGGACAGAGAGAACGCGGACTTTGGGCAGGTGGTTCAACATCTACGCAACCGCTACGGCAACGGTGTTGCTCCTATGCAACTACCCATCGGTTCCGCCGCGACATTTCAAGGCGTGATCGACCTCGTGGAGATGAAAGCCTTTATAGGTAGTGGCAAAAGTGTAGACTGCCAAGATATACCCGCCGATTACCAAGAGGAGGCAGCAGAGTACCGTGCCCTACTCATCGAGTCGGCAGCAGAAGGCGATGATGAACTCCTCGAAAAATTTCTAAACGGCGATGAGTTGACCCATGATGAGGTTGTACGAGGCTTGCATGAAGGAATCGATGCAGCCAAAGTGTTTCCTGTCTTCTGTGGCTCTGCCTCCAAAGATATTGGCATGGTAGACCTTTTGGACATCGTCATTCATGAGTTCCCGAACCCCACAGAGGTGGGCAGAATTCACGGTGTGCATCCGCAAACGAAAGCAGAAGAGATTCGTGAGGCAACAGACACTGCCCCGCTCTCCGCTTTGGTTTTCAAGACAATCGCCGATCCTTTTTTGGGAACCCTGACCTATTTTCGGGTCATGTCGGGCATAATGAAGCCCAGTAGTATGCTACTGAACCCAGGACGTGGCAAAGAGGAACGCATCGGGCAAATCTACTATCCGAGGGGCAAGGCGCAAGAGAGCACTTCCGAGATACACGCCGGCGATATTGGCGTCACGGCAAAGCTGACCGACACACATACCGGAGACACACTCTGCGATTCCGCCAAACCGATTTTGCTGGATAGCATTCCGTTTGAAGAACACGCCTACAGCATCGCGATTGTAGCAAAGACGAAAGTGGATGAGGACAAGATGGGACCCGCGCTAAACCGGGTTGCCGCCTCCGATCCCTGCTTCTCCTACCACCGCGATCCAGAAACAGGACAAACGGTTCTACACGGTTCTGGCGAGACACACTTGCAAATTGTGGTTGAACGGATGAAACACTTTGGAGCGAATGTAGAGACCGTCGAGCTTAAAGTGCCCTATCGAGAGACCATTCACAGTAAAGGCGAAGGACAGGGACGCCACAAAAAACAGACCGGAGGACGCGGACAGTTTGGAGATTGCTGGTTGCGCGTTGAGCCGAATGTGGGCAACGGTTTTGAGTTTGTAGATGCCATTGTCGGAGGTTCCATTCCTCGCCAGTATCTTCCCGCCATAGAAAAAGGCGTGATCCAAGCTATGGAGACGGGGATACTTGCTGGCTATCCGGTGGTGGATGTGAAAGTAACCTGTTATGATGGCTCTTATCATAACGTCGACTCCTCTGAGGCGGCGTTCATCATGGCGGGAATCGCTGGCTTCAATAGCGTAGCCCTGAAAGCGATGCCCGTTCTTTTAGAGCCTATAATGCATGTCGAAGTCCTCTTCCCGGAAGGGATGATGGGCGATGTGATGAGCGACCTCACTGGCAAACGAGGTCGTATAGTGGGTACGGAGGTGGCAGGAAAAGGCAAAACGCGTCTTATCGCCACCGTTCCGCAAGCCGATATGGTCGGTTATGCCATCGATCTGCGTTCCACTACGCGCGGACGAGGCGCCTTCACAGCGCGGTTTTCGCACTATGAAGAGGTTCCTGCTAACATAGCGCAGGATATCATCGCGAACCACAGGAAGGAGCGCGGGGCAGGCGAGCATTCGCATTAGTCTGCATACTTCCTGGCATGGAGAGGAGAAGTCTCCTCTCCATGACAAGGGTGGTGGAATAGTATCACCCTGAACATCTGAACAAAGGAGCATCCTTTTGGCAAAACAGTGTTTGATTGAGAAGGCGAACCGTAAGCCAAAGTACGCGGTTCGTGCCTATACCCGCTGTAATATCTGTGGGCGTTCGCGTGCCGTACTACGAAAATTCGGTATCTGTCGTATCTGCTTCCGGGAGATGTCCCATAAGGGCTTAATCCCCGGTGTCACCAAGTCGAGCTGGTAGGAGGATTTCAAGAAATGTCTTATGTTACTGATCCTATCGCCGATCTATTGACCCGCATTCGTAATGCCAATAGCGCGCATCACGATTCGCTGGAGATGGCTTCTTCGAAGCAGAAGATCGAGATAGTCAAGATTTTGCACAAAGAGGGTTTCATTAAAGGCTTTGATGTAATCGAAAGCAAACCCTTCAACAAACTGAAGATCACCCTCAAATACGCCGGAACGAGCCGACGTGAGAAAGTGATCACCAACCTACGTCGCATCAGCAAGCCCGGACTTCGCATATACCGCACCCATGAGCAGTTGCCTCGTGTTTTGCGTGGCTTGGGGATCGCGATTATATCCACCTCGCAAGGCGTAATGACCGACCGCGAAGCCCGCAAGCGTGGCGTCGGCGGTGAGGTTATCTGCTACGTCTACTAAATAGCCTTGCGGACGGCAATGCAAAGGGCGCACCAGTTGCGCCCAAGACAAGTGAGTTTTTGAAACGCCGTTTCTAGTCGCTATTGAGGTACGTCTCGCTTCTCGCCTGATAGACCCCCTCCTCGAAACCGGAGGCAGAGGTCATGTTAAGGCACGTACTGAGAAAGGTTTGAGAGATGTCTCGTATTGGAAAACGTCCCATCGTCCTTCCAACGGGCGTGGCAATAAACACCACACCGGAAGGCTTGGTGACCGTCAAAGGTCCCAAAGGCTCACTGATACGTCAGTTTAGCCCCGATATGATTTTCAGCCAGGAAGGCGATCAACTGACCGTTGCGCGTCCGACCGACAACAAAGAGCACCGTGCTCTCCATGGTCTCACTCGCACGCTCCTCGCCAACATGGTCGAAGGCGTATCGGTTGGCTATACACGCCAGCTAGAGATTCATGGCGTGGGCTTCCGCGCCGAAATGCAGGGTCCTATCCTGCGCCTCTCCATTGGGTTCTCCCACCCCGTCGAAGTGATGCCTCGTGAAGGCGTCGGTCTTGGCGTGGCGAACGATCCCCAGACTCGTTTGCCTGTGATCACAATCACTGGCATCGACAAAGAGCGCATAGGACAGACTGCCGCAGAGATTCGTAAGCTCCGCAAGCCAGAACCCTACAAAGGCAAAGGAATTCGCTATAAAGGCGAAAAAGTGCGCCGCAAGCAGGGTAAGACTGGTGGCAAGGGTGCCAAGAAGAAATAGTCTTCTGCGTGGGTGGCATACCACTTTGGTTTTTTGCCACCCACGCCCCCAGTGGCGTTTTTTCTTTCGGAAAGAGTGCCATTTTGTGGTATAATTAACATTCGCATGTGTCGGCATAGCCCACACATACCTAAATCTGGTGCGTTGGGTCGGCAATCCAACGCGAGAGGATATCGCATGAAAGTTGAAGAGAAACGCAGACTACGGGCAAAACGCCATGTCCGCGTCCGAGGACGTGTGCAGGGAACGGCGGAACGTCCCCGCCTGAATGTTTTCCGTAGCGTTCAACATATCTACGTACAGGTCATTGATGACGATAGAGGCCACACCCTCGCCGCTGCCTCTACCCTCGAGCCCGCTTTGCGCGAAGCTCTTAAAACCGGTGGAAACATCGAATCGGCAAAAGCCGTTGGCAAATTGGTTGCCGAACGTGCTCTCGCCGCAGGCGTCACCAAAGTCGCTTTTGATCGCGGTGGTTACCTGTATCATGGTCGTGTACAAGCTCTCGCCGATAGTGCGCGCGAAGGTGGCTTGAGTTTTTAAGAATAGGAGCAGTCATTGGCGAAGATAGACCCTGATACGCTCAACCTCGAAGAGCGCGTTGTGCGTACCAATAAGTGCCAAAAAACCACCAAGGGTGGTAGAACCATGAGCTGGAGTGCCCTCGTCGTTGTCGGAGATGGCAATGGTCATGTGGGAGTAGGTCTCGGCAAAGCCCGTGCCATCCCCGACGCCATCCGCAAAGGCGTGGAAGACGCGAAAAAGAACATCATACTTGTTCCTATCGTAAACGGAACCCTGCCCCATGATGTTTTTGTAAAAGAGGGTGCTTCCCGAATTATGCTGAAGCCCGCCTCCACAGGAACAGGACTCGTTGCTGGAAGTAGCATGCGTACCATTCTGGAGCTTGCAGGAGTACACGATGTTCTGGGCAAATCGCTCGGCTCCAATAACCCTCTCAATCTTGCATGGGCGACAATACGTGCTCTCCGCCAGATGAAGAGAGTGGAGACAGTTGCAGCAAACCGTGGAACCACTGTCCATGCGCTCACCCCATGGGTAAACAAGTCCGAGGAGAAAGCTCATGCCAGCTAAACTCAAAATCACGTTGCGCAAAAGCACCATTGGTTACAACCAAAAGCAACGCGACACGGTTCGCTCTCTTGGCTTCAAGAAGCTCCACCAGACTGTCGAGAGAGAGGATAGCCCCGTTGTACGTGGTATGATTCACCACGTGCGCCACCTCCTCGAAGTCGAAACCGTCAACGAAGAATAGACCTTTCCCCAGTAAGAGACATTCTGCTGGGGCACACCATTGAGAGAAATGTTTATGTCTACAGGACTTCATAACTTAAAACCCTCCGCGGGTTCCCATCATAAAGCCAAGCGCATCGGGCGCGGCATCGGATCGGGACACGGTAAAACCTCCACACGTGGTCACAAGGGAAACAAAGCCCGTGGTCAGGTTCGCCCAGGCTTTGAAGGAGGACAAACTCCCCTTCACCGCCGGCTCCCGCTCTTTCGTGGAACCCGCCACCATAACCCCTTCCAGTTCAAAAACATTCGCAAAAAGACCTATGCTCTCGTGAATGTCGAAGTGCTAGAAGAACTCTTCGAGGCAGGAACCGAAATCTCACCCGATTCTCTGGTGAAGAACGGCGTTGTCCGAAACCTCTACTCCGGTTTGAAAGTATTGGGAGATGGGGAACTCACTAAAAAGTTCACCGTAAAAGCCCATAAGTTCAGCGACACCGCAAGAGCCAAGATAGAGGCTGCCGGTGGAACCGTAGAACTGATAGGCTGATCCTAACGGAAGGACTCTACGATGTTAGAAGCAATTGCAAAAGCATGGGCGATTCCCGAACTGCGAAAACGTGTCCAATACGTCTTTTTGATGTTTACTGTCTTCGCAATCGGAGCGCATATTCCCGTCCCGGGGCTTGATCATGACAAGATTCTCAAGATTTTTGGTGGTCAGGCTGGGGGACTATTGGGGCTAGTGGATGTCTTCTCTGGTGGAGCATTGCGGCGTATGTCGCTCTTTGCCATGGGCATCGGTCCTTATATCAACGCTTCTATCATCATGCAGATGATGACTTTTGCGATCCCCTCCCTTGAAGCCATGCAAAAAGAGGGAGAGGCGGGACGCAAACGAATCGCCGCCATTACTCGGAAGCTGACGATTGTTTTTGCAACAGTGCAAGCATTCAGCATGATCGCGCTTTTTCGTGGTGGTGGTGTGAGCCTCAGCATCTTGCAGACCCTTCAAATCGTTACAGTACTAACCGCAGGCTCCATATTGTTGCTTTGGCTTGGTGAGCAAGTGACCCAGAAAGGCGTGGGCAACGGCGTCTCGCTCGTTATCTTCGCGGGCATCATGCTCAGCCTTCCCTATCAAGTCAACATCATTATTCAGCAGTTGCGTGAAAAGAACGTCTATCCGATTCACGTTCTTCTCTTCTTGGCAATCTTCATCGGAACTGTTTATGCCGTTGTTCATATCACACAGGGCAGCCGCCGCATTCCCATCGCCCATGCAAAGCGCATTATCGGAATGCGACAAACACAGGCTTCTGCTTCGTTCCTGCCCATCAAGGTAAATAGCGCGGGAGTTATTCCCATCATCTTCGCCATCTCGCTCATGCTGTTTCCGGCGACGATTTTGAACCTTCTCCCCGTTCGCTCTGGCGAAGGACCCATCGGCTGGCTCAAAGATCGCGCCATGCTCTTCAACCCCGGTAGCCTCTGGTCTATCGGACCGCTAGAACTGCCGATCCCGACCCTGTTCTATGCCTTGCTTATCGTCGCTTTCACCTACTTCTACACCTCTATCGTGATGAACGTGGGAGAGATGGCAGACAACCTGAAAAAGTACGGAAACTATATTCCCGGCATTCGCCCTGGAAAGCCCACACACGAATACCTAGATAGAGTGATCTCGCGCATCACCTTCGCAGGAGCCATCTTCTTGGCAGGTGTCGCCATTCTACAGTACCTCGTCTACTGGCTCATTCCGGGAATGTCGAAGTTCCAGACGTTCCAACTCATTGGCGGAACCTCCCTGCTCATCGTTGTCGGGGTCGCCATTGAGACCATGCAAGCCATTGAAGCGCAACTGCTCATGCGCGACTATGAAGGCTTTATCAAATCGTCGCCTAAGTCCGCTCAATAACGACGGCACCTCTTCATATGGGAATAAAGGTGCTTGGCGATGATACTGGTGCTGTTGGGACCGCCGGGTGTGGGAAAAGGAACGCAGGCATCGCGCATTTCAGTACACTACGATATCCCTAGTGTCTCTACGGGAGCCATGTTTCGAGATGCTGTTGCGCGAGGTACGGAGCTTGGACGCACTATTCAACGCTATCGGATCGATAAGGGTGAGTATGTGCCGGACGAGGTCGTAGTAACTGCCGTCAAGGATCGTATTGCGGAACAAGACTGTAAGGTGGGCTTTCTACTAGACGGTTTTCCGCGCACGACACCACAAGCAGAGGCGTTGAATCGTTTGCTTTCGGAGCAGAGTCGTCGCCTGAATGGAGTGCTGAATTTTGCGGCACCCATCAACGAGATTGTTCAGCGGTTTAGTGGACGGCGCGTTTGTCCAAATGATGGATCAACCTATCATATTGAACATCAGCCTCCGTTACAGTCCGGGCTATGTGATCTCTGCAAAACGCCGCTCATCACGCGCCCCGATGACGATGCCGAAGTGGTAAAGCGTCGCTTAGAGGTCTATGCCGAAAAAACTGCGCCTCTCGTTGCCTACTATGAGAAGGCGGGATTGCTTCGGACAATCGACGCGACAAAAGAGCCGGAAACGGTCTTTGGACAAGTGATCGCTGTTTTAGAAGGTTGGCAATGGCACATCTGAAAACACGTGCCGATGTAGAGAAGATGCGTATCGCGGGACGTGTCGTGCATCGTGCCATACAGACTGCGGGTAAGGCTGTTGCCCCCGGTGTCACCACCGCACAGTTGGAGGATATCGCCAGTAGCATCATCTCGGACAGTGGAGGGACCTCTCCCTTTTTGGGGTATGCTCCTCAGGGACACCCACCCTATCCGGCATGGACATGCATCTCGGTCAATAGTGAGATAGTCCATGGGATACCCGGAAGATATGTTTTGAAAGCGGGCGATATTGTCAGTATTGACTGCGGCGCAGAGATAGACGGATGGATAGCGGATAGCGCGTGGACGTTTCCCGTCGGTAAGATCTCTCCTCTCGCAGAACGGCTTTTGAAGGTAACGCAGGATGCCCTTTTCAAAGGAATTGCCCAAGCAAAGGCGGGGCATCGTGTAGGAGACATCGGACACGCTGTACAACGCCATGCCGAGTCTCACGGTTTCTCTATCATTCGAGAACTAACCGGACACGGGGTGGGTAGAACCCTCCATGAGGGGCTACAAATTCCGAACTATGGCTCGCGAGGACGAGGCACACCCTTACAATGTGGTATGACCTTCGCCATTGAGCCAATGATCAGTGCCGGACGGCGCGAGATAGGCTGTCTCGACGACGAATGGACAATAGTCACCGCAGACGGAAGCCTGTCTGCCCATTTTGAACACACGGTCGCCATTACAACCAATGGCACCGAGATTCTGACCAACGGAGAATAGATGCCACCACCAAAGAGACCGGGAGGAGGAGGAGGGCGCCCACCAGATAGACGTCCCGCAAGCGGACGCCCACCAGGAGGCGGGTCCCCTATTTCCAAACCACCCAGAATTCAAGATACCAGCGGTAAAGAAGAGGCGATAGAGGTCGAGGGCGTAATTATGGAAGCTCTACCCAACGCCATGTTCCGCGTGGAGATTCCAGTGGGAGAGTCCACAAAAGTCGTTCTTGCCCACGTCTCAGGAAAGATGCGCCAAAACTATATTCGCATCCTTGCTGGAGATCGTGTGTTGGTGGAACTCTCGCCCTATGATCTGGAGCGTGGTCGCATCCGATACCGCTACAAATCGTAAGTTTCGGCTTCTTTCATTGTGAGAAGCCTATGGGGAAAGCGTAGGAGTTTTCTTCCCGCGCTCTCCCTCTTTGCGTGTCTCAATGAAAGCATGAGAGGAGGAGACGAACCGTGAAAGTTCGCGCTTCAGTTAAAAAGATGTGTGAAAAATGCAAGGTCATCAAACGTGAAGGCGTCGTGCGCGTCATTTGCGTAAACCCTAAACACAAACAGCGACAGGGCTAAGTCCCTGGAGCGATACTCAAAGCGCATCCTTGCCGCTTTGAGTGGTATCACGAAGGAGGAGCGGTTTGGCACGTGTTGCGGGCGTGGATCTTCCACGCGACAAGCGCATTGAATACGCGCTCACCTACATCTATGGCATCGGGCTTACCAGCGCACAAAAGATTCTGGCATTAGCAGGAATCGATCTGAACACGCGAGTACGCGAATTGACCGAATCGGAGACCTCAAAAATCCGTGAGATCATTGAGCGGGACTATCGTGTTGAGGGAGACCTGCGCCGTGAATTCCAACTTAGTATTCGACGCCTCATTGAGATCGGATGCTATCGCGGGACACGACATCGCCGGGGACTTCCTTGCCGTGGACAGCGCACCAAAACGAACGCACGTTTCCGTAAGGGACCAAGGCGACCCGTGGCGGGCAAAAAGAAAGCCAAGAAGTAAGAGGAGCGGAATCGTATGGCAAACAAACAAACGACTCGAGGCGGAGCCAATCGCGGACGCGCCAAAGAGAAAAAGAACATTGCTCGGGGCATCGTTCATATCCAGTCGACATTCAACAACACACTGGTTACGATCACCGATACTCAGGGCAACGCTATCTCTTGGGCAAGTTCGGGTGGTTCTGGCTTCAAGGGTACCCGCAAAGGTACACCCTTCGCCGCCCAAGTGGCTTCTGAAAGAGCAGCTCGCGCTGCACAGGAGCATGGGCTAAGAAGTGTGGATGTCTTTGTCAAAGGACCCGGAGCCGGTCGAGAGACCGCCGTTCGCGCCCTACAGGGCGTTGGATTAGAGATCACGATGATTAAAGACGTGACTCCCATCCCCCACAACGGTTGTCGTCCACCAAAACGACGGCGTGTGTAACTCATAAAGTAACCTTCGCTATTCCGAGTCGGCTGCAAGGGTGGAAGAAGCCTGATTCCTCACAAGGGACAGCGTGTAAACACCCGGTTGGGGAGACCCCCAACCGTGACTTGGTGGCAATCTGAAGAACAGACCACAAGGAGCATTAGGTCTTTTATGGCTATCAACCATGACCCCCGGTGTCGCCAGTGTCGTCGTGAGGGAGTAAAACTCTACCTCAAAGGCGACAAGTGCTATACACCGAAGTGTACGCTCGATAAAACGGGCAAAGATAACAAAACTAGATGGCGCGACAAGCCCCCCGGTTGGGGAAGCGGAGCTGGTCAAGGTAATATGTACCAGAAGAAGCTGACCGAATACGGGGTTCAGTTGCGCGAGAAGCAGAAGTTACGCCGAATGTATCGGGTGCTTGAGAGTCAGTTTAGTAACTACTACCAAGAAGCGGTTCGCCGCCCCGGTGTTACTGGCGAAAATCTGCTACAACTACTTGAATTGCGCTTTGACAACGTCGTCTTTCGTTTGGGATTGGCTTCGTCACGCGCCCATGCCCGCCAACTTGTCTCTCACCGCCACTTCACGATTAATGGCAAGCGTGTCAACATCGCTTCCTACATCATGAAGCCCGGTGATGTCATTGCTGTGCATGAGACTATGGTCTCCAATGAGTGCATTAAAGAGGCACGGGACCGCGTCGTCAAGCGAAGCACCCCCGAATGGATGGAACTGAACCGTCATACTCTCGAAGGACGCGTTCTTTCGCTTCCAACCCGTGACCAGATAGACACGACTATTCGCGAACAGCTCATCGTCGAATTCTATTCACGATAGTGGTTGGAAACGTGGGAGAAGCCTTGGCATTCATGCCAGTCCTTCCCACAAAGAACAACGATTTTTGCGTCAGCATACAGGAGGGGGAAGCTGGGACATATTCACCTTTATGCCCCCCTATTCCCCTGAAGGAGATCGAGAAACTATGGATTTGACGCCGAACATCCATACCCTGGAGTCAAGCGCAACCTACGGAAAGTTTGTGATCGAACCATTGGAGCGTGGCTATGGAGTCACTCTTGGCAACTCTTTGCGCCGTGTTTTGCTCTCCTCTATACCAGGAGCCGCGATCACTTATGTCAAGATCGACAAAGTACTGCAAGAGTTCTCCACCATTCCGGGTGTGAAAGAGGATACTACCGAGTTCCTCCTTAACCTGAAAGGGTTGAGCATCAAAGTGCATCGCAACGGAAGCGGTTGGAAACACGAACCAAAGACTCTACGCATCCAAGTCAAGGGAAGCAAAGAGGGAAGCCGTGTTACTGGAGCCGACGTGCAGTGCCCGGAAGATATGGAGATCGTGAACCCAGAGGTTTATTTGGCAACTGTTGCCTCCGATGATTCCATCCTGGCAGTAGAAATGACCATTGAGACTAACAAAGGGTATGTTCTCCCGGACAAGCAGGAGCGTCGCCGTGAGATGGGCATTGGAGTCATTCCTATGGGTGCTGCCTTCACGCCAGTGCATCGGGTGAACTATATTGTGGAACCCACACGCGTTCAGGCAAACACCAACGTGGAGCGTCTCATACTGGAGGTCACTACCAGTGGAGCCGTGACTCCAGAGAGTGCCATCAGCGAAGCCGCACGCATTCTGATCCAGAACTTTAGCCTCTTTGCCACCTTCCAACCAGGAGCCGAAATCCTGATTGGAGAAGTCGCAGACCGCATTACGGGCGAAGTGGATACCAATCTGCCGGTCATTCGCATTGAGGAGCTAGATTTCTCTGTGCGAACCTACAATTGTCTCAAAAAGGCGAATATCCTGACCATCGCCGAACTTGTGAACTATACGCAGGGTGATCTCATGCAGATTCGTAACTTTGGCAAAAAGTCGCTGACCGAGGTGCAAGAGAAGCTGCGTGCGCTGAACCTCACCCTCAAGGGCGGTTCCCTAGACGATGTGTTTGAGGACGACTCCGACGGAGAGTCCGACGAAGATTAGTAGCGCATGGGCATGAGGGGAGTTTCCCCCATCTACCCATCGTTAGAGGAGATACAGTTATGCGTCACCGAAAGGCGCTACGCAAGTTTTCACTGCCAAGCGATCAACGTAAAGCTCTACTCAGAGGACTTACGCGCAGTCTCTTGCTTTATGATAGAATACTCACCACCGAGACGCGAGCCAAAGAGGTTCGTCCTATCGTGGAGAAACTGGTCACTATTGCGCGTAGAGGTGGTACAGAGGCGAGCGTCACCGAGCGACTCCATACCCGCCGTCTCGTGCGTCGCTATGTAGATAGCAACATAGATGAGTTCGTCAAAGTTCCGAACGGTGCCAAAAAGGGACATACTGTCGAGCGCAATCCCTACTACGTAGTTCCTCGCCTTTTTGAGGAGATCGCACCTCGCTTTATGAATCGTAACGGGGGCTATACCCGCATCATTCGTGCCGGATTACGGCGCGGAGATGGTGCGCCCATGGTCGTTCTGGAGTTTGTGGAAGGGGCAGAGGTTATCCTCCCCGAGACAACGGCTCCTCAGCGGACTCTTCGTGGACGCAAAGGGCTTCCCGGCTTGGGGCAGACACATGCTTCCGAGAAGCAAAAACCAAAGCGCGGCTAAGGTCTTACCCGACCCTCCCCACCTACTGTGGGTGTGCCTGTGGAGTGTGATGCGAAGTGCGTACCTTTAAGGCGATTGTGGAGTATGATGGAACCGACTTCTGCGGGTTTCAATGGCAGAAGGGGTACCGCTCCGTTCAAGAAGTGCTTGAAAAAGCCATCGCTACCCGTACCGGCGAGAATGTTAGAATCGCCGGAGCGGGACGCACAGATGCAGGAGTTCATGGATTAGGGCAGGTTGTCAGTTTCTCTAGCGAGACGCGCATTCCTATTGAAAGCATGGCACTTGCTTTTAATAGTGTGCTCCCGCGTGATCTGACGGTGAGGCGTGTTGAGGAGGTCTCTCCCGACTTTCATGCCCGCTTCTCGGCTTCGTCCCGAATCTATGGCTACCTCATCTTTAATCGCCGAACCCCTTCGGCGTTGTGGCGAAGGTACACCGCTTTCTGCCCTGCCGTCCTCAATATTGAGGCGATGCAGGAGGCGTCGCAAATGCTCTTGGGAGAGCAGGACTTCGCGGCTTTTGCGAATGACCTGAAGCCGTTGGAACCCACTCAGCGAGATGTGATGTGCTGTCGTGTACGTCAATTTCGTGAATTTGTACTGGTGCGCGTAGAGGCAAACGCCTTTCTGCGTGGGATGGTGCGCAATATTGTTGGAACCCTTTTGGAGGTTGGAGAAGGCAAGCGGGATATTTCTACTCTACCCGAAGTCATTGCCAGCCGAGACCGGCGTCTTGCAGGTCCCTCGGCTCCTGCCCAAGGGCTATGCCTGTTACAGGTGCGTTATGGAGAGCGTAAGAGCTACGCTCGCCCAGAGGAGAGAAGAGAAGCAGAATGAAAAAGTCAACTGTCTCGGTGCGAGCGCAAGACGCTGCCGAAAATCGCGTTTGGTATGTGATGGACGCAGCGGGCAAGCCCCTTGGAAGACTAGCGGTCGATGCCGCTGTTGTCTTGCGCGGTAAAAACAAAGCCACATTTACTCCCCACGTAGATACTGGGGATCATGTCATTATCATCAATGCCGATAAAGTGGTTCTTACTGGTGGAACCAAAGGCAAAGAAGAGATACGTCACCATACCGGTTGGCCCGGCGGACTCAAGGCTATCGCACGTGAGCAAGAGCTTGCAAAGAAGCCCGAAGAGGCAATCCGACGTGTCGTCCGAGGTATGATTCCTCATAATCGCCTTGGTGATGAGATTATCAAGAAGTTGAAAGTCTATCGGGGCGCAGAGCATCCCCACACCGCTCAACAGCCCACCGTTTTTGAGGGCGGCGTTCAGCGCCGTCATAAAGGAGAATAAGGGTGGCTACAGAGTCTCGTGTTCGCTACTATGGAACCGGAAAACGCAAGAACGCCATTGCGCGGGTTTGGATCACTCCGGGAACAGGACAGGTTGTTGTCAATGATCGTCCGGCGAGTCGCTATCTAGGACGACTTGTCCTAGAGAAACTGATCGCGCAACCCTTCGTTACCACACATACCGAAGGACGCTTCGACGTGATCGCCAAGTGCAAGGGCGGCGGTATCTCTGGACAAGCGGGAGCCATTCGACATGGTATCTCAAAAGCTCTACTAGAGGTAGACCCCGAACTTCGCCCGGTGCTACGTCGTATCGGACTATTGACCCGTGACCCACGCGTCAAAGAGCGCAAAAAGTACGGGCGCAAGCGTGCACGACGTGGATTCCAGTTCAGCAAGCGATAAGGATGCATCCGAATTCTTTCGGGAGCACAATGTCAAAAATCCCTTCTGCCATTTCTGGTGGAAGGGATTTCTTTTTTGTTGGAATGCGTATCGAAAAAAGAGCGCTACCGCATCAGCAAATAAAGGGGATAACGCCGTGTATCTGAAAGAAGTGCATCTGCCCAGCCGTGACCTTGTGGCACAAAAGCGATTCTACGATACAGTGCTAGGGGTTCCACTTCTCGAATCGACACCCGCCTGCCTGAGTTATCAAATAGGGGCGTCACGCCTCTCTCTGCATCGTTCCGATCACCCCGGCATTGGGCATTATCACTTTGCCATGAATATCCCCCCGCAGGGCTATGAGGACGCGCTAGCATGGATTACGCAAAGGACACCTCTCGTACTAAATGAAAAGGATAGCCCTGTCGTCTACTTTGAGAACTGGGACGCTCATGCTCTCTACTTTGATGATCCAGAGGGCAACAGTCTCGAATTCATCGCACGCCACTCCCTCAAAACCCCACGCCAAACCTTCCAAGGCTCTGCGGACATTCTCGCCATCAGTGAGATAAGCCAAGCCGTGCCGAATATTGCAGATACCGTTCAGACCCTCAAGGCGCAGACGGGCGCAAATGTCTATAAGAACTCAATCTCCGACGAGTTTGCGGCGGTTGGAGACGAGGAAGGGCTGGTTATCTGCGTTCGCATCGGCAGAGAGTGGTTTATGAACCCAGGACGTGTGGCGAAAGAGTGTCCCACCAAAATCCATATCGAAGACAAGAATGGCTTGCGAATCGTTGGTTGGACGGGTGGATTATTCCCCGGAATGGGGCTTTAGGCTTCGGGTCTACGCGCCCAGAATGTAAAGACTCCATCGCCGTCTTTTGCAGGAGCATCCGAATACTCACCTGTCACGCGCTCCAAGACGAAGCCCGCTCGTTCCAGCATCAAGCCCATCTCATGGACGTAGTACCAACGCTCTGGCGCATCGCAAATCTGCTCCGCGACCACGGCTTCCCCACGGTAGAGCCGATACCTTACCTGCTGTTCGAGGGTCTGCTCGAAGAGATTCCAAGAGTAGACAATGCCACACTTCTCAAGCTCTGTTCCGTCGGGTTGAGGACGCCGAGAGCGGAATTTCCACACTCCGAGATCACTCTCTGGGTATCCCTTGTCGTAGTTGAAGAGGGTCAGCAGCAGAGTGCCACAGGGCAAGAGGTGCTCGTAGAGTCTTTTGAGGGCTTCTTGTGCCTCTTCACGCCCCAAAACTATCTGGATAGTGCCACATGGAACGATGATGAGGCGATACTGACGGGGCATCTCCAGAGTCTGCATCGTCTGGCAAGCGAGGTTTGCCGAAAGTCCCCGCGCCTCTAGTTTGCTACGACAAAACGCAAGCGCGTCCTCGGAAGGATCGATTCCATCCACATCAAACCCTGCCTCTCGAAGCGGGATTAAAATCCGCCCTGTAGCGCATCCCACATCCAAGATAGGATCGCCAATCTCCTGCGCGGCACGAAGCCACATCGGCTTATCTTTGTGAATCTCTGGGTTTGGATCACTGGCATAACCCTCCCAAGCAATCGCCCCTAGCCCCGTATAGTCTTGCTCCATATTTTCCCTCCTCAATGCGGTTTGGTTTCTCCTTTTTATCGTAGTTTCTCGCCTCTTTGCTCAAGAGTTGTTCCAAACCAGAGTTGAGGCTGACCGCTGAAAATGACGCTTTGCAAGGTGTCGTGTGAATGCATTGACAGCCCAAAGCCTTTGTGTTATAATCAATTCTGAGAGTGTTTTTTTTGCTTGTATCACTTGAAATAGGGAACCTGAAATGCCGATGAAAGTCTGTTACACGGTTGTGAACGGTCAAGTGATGAGTGAAAACCGCAACGGAGCAGAGCGGGACTACATTCCTGATGCTCTTGGAAACACGCTTGCGTTGATGGACAGCACCGGAGCGAAGACAGACACCTTCGACTACTTTCCGAGCGGGACGGTAGCCAGCCGAACAGGTACGACTGCGACTCCATTGCAATGGAATGGTGGAAGTGGCTACTACCGAGACAACTCGAAGCGTACTCATGTGCGAGCAAGGAACTTCAACATCCACTTGGGGAGGTGGCAGGAACCAGACCCGATTGGTTTTGCTGGTGGTGACTACAACCTCTACAGATATGTGGATAATAGAGTAACAATATGGGTAGACCCCTCAGGAGAAAGATGCCGTCCTTTCAGCGGATTGTTGTCGCAACTTGGACATGGCGTTATTGAAAAGAATGCCTTCTGCACTGAGGAGACTATAAATGCATTCATTCAATTTAAAACGAATTCACGGATCCATTGTGAGTGGATGTGGCAAATAATTAAACGAATCGGCAATTCGGCAAATTGGCCAGCCCCCGAAGATATCACAGTGGAACTCAAAGCTGAGTTAGTAAACAGACAATTCCTGCGGAAGAATCCACGTGCGAACCGGGGTGTTGCAAAGGGAGTTTTGGAGTTACAGGAGGGGTATCAGGAGGGATTGTGTCGCCTGAGGCTGATCTCTTCGGTTGGCATTTTAAGGCAAAAGGAGAGGTGAATGTGACTATTTCAGGACGCAAGAACTGGGGTTGTACGGAGTCCAGTGGCGAAGTTCCAGTTTGTGGGGAGTTGGTATCAGGGTTGAGGCAACACGTGGCTTCATCGAGACATCGTGGTTCGGTGGTTTCTCAGGGTGTCTTCCACCACTAGAATTCGGTAGGCAGGATTTTGAATGAAAACCATCGCATCAATGTCTCAAAACGAACTAAACTCCATACGTTATATGGCACGCAATGCAAGGCTTCGTTCTAGGGTGTGCTGGGCAGTATCTTTAATCTCTTTTGCTTTATGGTATTGGTATCGCAACGTTGTCGTGCATCCGTCACTTGAAGAGATTGACGCTAGGCGTGATCCTGCAGATATTATATTCTATTTGTGCTGTGTTTGGCTAATATCAAGAATTATCAGTCGAATCAGATTGAGTATTAGTAATTGGGATCGACTGACGGAATTGACATTGTTTCTTGCGAATGAAGAAGGACTTGCCCTAATTCTAGAGGTTATCTCGTATCATCCGAATTATGGAGGAGGGTTTCCTTCTAGACTTGTCGGTACTTCAGGTACGACGTTACGTAACTTATACGTTTCTCTTTTGGCGTCACTACCTCATATCAGTAGAGAAGCGTATTTTAACAAACTTACTTCGTTTCAGCGTAAAGTACTTTTTAGACTATTCGTTAAGCACTCTCTTTTTGCAGATCCACGATCAATAGGAGGAGATGGTGGCAGATCCATTAATGAGTTTTATGTTGAAGTGTCTATTGCCATAATGGATATGTTAATGGTTGTAAAGGACAAAAGGTATTTGTCGAAGATCAAGCAAAAATCGCAGAAAGGGGTGGACTGGCCCCCTGATCCTTCATCGTTCTCTAGGCAACGAGAGATGATACGAACAAAGGCTTTGGAGTGTCTATCCGCTTTATCCAATTGATTTTGTTGTCAATAGTGTGGCTCTCTCATAAGTTTTGTAGAGCGTGATCAGCCCGTGTTAATCTAAAGATTGTTCGGTTTTTAAACTCTTTGCAACATCGGCAACAGGTCAATTACTTTTTATGACTCGGCAGGTCGTGTGGTGACCGTGATGAACGCACTGGGTCAGATAACCACGCAGAACTACGACGGTGCAGGAAGACAGGTCAGCACTCAAGATGCGCTTGGGAACTTGACTACAACGGTCTACAACAACGACAGCCAAGTGACGGCAAGTGTAGATGCTCTCAGCAACAGAACCTCCTACACTTAGGTTTACTACCTCTTCTGATGCGTCAGGTATGTTAGCTGATCCAGGGACTTGTAAGGTGTTTAGCCCCGAAGCGTGTTATTGGTGTATGCTTACTTATCTCAAAACAAGATTACCCAATGTACCTTATAAACAGCTTTGTGAACTAGCAAAGCAGATATGTCACTCTCATGTGAATTGTGATAGCGAGGCTCCCGGTAATCCACCAGGCTCGCCAGGTAATGCAGAAGATGCCTGCACAACATATGAAAAGAAGCTTACACCCGATTGGTGTCAAACCTGTTGTGAGCAGAAACTCGTTGACAAATTACCTAAAGACAAAGACGTTAATTGCATAGCCCAGTGCTTCATTGACCATCCCTATAACAGCGAAGGTCTTGCAGATTGCATTAAGGGCTGCCTACCAAACATCAATGCACCGGGTATTAAAACCTATTTAGAATGCTGTTATGGATTGTGTGTGGCACTACCGGGTACGTTCGCACCACCAGGTTGTTGCGATGCATGTTACAAACTTGCCAGCAAAGGGTGTAAAAAGTGCATGGGTAAAAAAGCTAGAGAAGAATATGAGGTTAGGTTGTGAAGCATTCAACCCTTTTAAGGATTAATGTTGAGGTTGCCAGCAATCTCTTTATGAACCTGTTCCTTTGTGCTTTGATAGCACAAGGTTCCACCGTTCTTGCATCCCCAAATAGTTCATTGCAGATCAAAAAACAAAAAGGGACATCTTCGCATACCTATATTGAACCCAAGTCTGTTCTCATACCTGCAGGATCATTTCAGATGGGGTTGGATAGAGGGCAAGCCGAGTATTTCGTGCGAAAATATAAAGATAAGACCGTTGCAGGAGTATTCATTACTGAGGAAATGCTTCGTTCGCAGTACAGTGAACAGACCCCAAAACACACCGTCTTTCTAAAGGCATATCGGATATCTAAGAATTTGGTGACTGTGGGTGAATATAAGATATTCTGCCTAGCAACGCATCGAAGAATGCCGCCACGTGTACCGAAGTTCAATCTGCAATGGCATAAAAATAATCACCCTATTGTCGGAGTTTCTCATGAGGATGCGAATGCGTATTGCCAATGGCTCAGTAGGATGACAGGTAAGAGTTATCGCCTTCCAAGCGAGGCAGAATGGGAAAAGGCGGCACGTGGGGGACTAAAAGGAACCTTGTACCCATGGGGTAAGCGGTTTGACCCCAAGAGGTTACATTTTAATCGCTTTAATCGCTCACTCTTCACCGTTTCAGGAACCGCTCCCGTAGGCAGTTATCCACCGAATGGATACGGTCTCTTTGATATGGCAGGAAACACGGCTCAATGGTGTTTAGATGGATACGATCCCACATACTATCGGATTAGTCCAAAGCGAAACCCTATATCAAACCCGTTAAACGACACTCATGTTCTTCGAGGTGGGCATTTTTTTGATACAGATGAAGACCGTTTTACCTGTGCAAACAGAATGCGTGGTGGTTCTCCTGTGGGAATAGAGGGCTTCCGCTGTGTTTTAGAGATAAAGCCTCCCTTCCATTAGACACCTATCACAATTCAGTATTTTGGGATAGATGTCTCAAAAGAGTCGAAAGCAGCACTGACCAACTCTCAAACAGATAGGCATTCAAGGAGTGTGCATCATGGGAACCGTCCGTTATACCGTCGTGAATGGTGTGGTTCGTAGTGAGAACCGCAGTGGTGTTGAGCGTGCTTACTCTCTCGACCATCTGGGGAACACCCGTGCTTTGTACGACACGACAGCCACTCGCACCGACACTTTTGAGTACTTTCCGAGTGGTACAGTTTCGAGCAGGACAGGGACGACTCCGACTCCTTTCCAATGGGTAGGTGGCAGTGGTTATTACCGAGACAACGCCAAGCGGGTTCATGTACGAGCACGGAACTTCTATGTGAACTTGGGGAGGTGGGCAGAGACAGACCCGATTGGTTTCAAGGGTGGTGATTACAACCTCTACAGGTATGTCAAGAATATGTTTGTAGTGATGATAGACCCGAGTGGCTTGAAACTCACTATTGGAACAGGACCTGAGCTTGACAATGCCAAAATGTAATAACAAAGACTGTGAGAGTTGTGTCTATGGCACACCGCAGCAGGGGGGTGCGAATTCGTTGAGAGTGGACACATGTTGTGGATGTCAGGGATTGGCAGACTGTAATACCGATTTAGGTCAAGTATGGACTGCTATTTGTGCTCCCACATGCGTTGTTCCATGCGTAGATGCTCACGAAGGGCAACACCGTTATGATTTAAGCTCGTGTTGTTCACTTGTACCAAAATGCATCGCGTATTACACGAAAAACCCCTTATATACTGACGGGAGGAGTGCCAGATACTATTGCCAAGCTGTTTATGATGAATGGTTTTCTCGCAACAGAAGATGGATGGAGTGTAGGGCATATCGCTCTGGGTTGGATTGTGCACAGAAATGGATAAAGGCGCACACGTGTGCATGTGGTACACCTATCAACCCTGATAAGTGTTGTAATGAGATGTGCAATTTTCGGGCACTTCAGTACAGTGGCTACTATGACTTTTGCCCAGGTGTGTCTCCATTGGGTCCAATCCCATGTAAATGCCCCTTTAACAACGATGGGTCTGTATCTCATCGTTGCGAAAAATAGAGAGTTGAGTTTTTTGTCACATATTCGGGAGTAGATGAGATGAGTACCTTTTGCATGGCTTTACTATTACTGACACAAATGTTCTCCCCCCAACGCTCCTCCCTGAAACGGCTTGAGGACTTCACTGAAAAGGATATTCAGTTCCTGCGGAATCCTATCTTTAAGATGGTCGGAGGAAAATTAGGTGTGGCAAGGTTTCGCGGTACAAACGAAGGTCCTTTAGTTTGGTTTGATCAAATCTCTAAGAAGGCAGTGCAGATAGAGACATTGAACCAGCTCAAAGGGAAAGTGGTTATATCCAACACAGATTCTGCCTTGCAATACTTGCGACTATCTACTTCTCCCAGAATATGGATGAAACGCAATATACATGAAGTGGTTGCTACGAATTGGATAAACAACCGCCAATATCTGGGCAATGAGGGCTATATTGTGTCCGACGGCTACCTACGTGTAGGAGGAGTCATCACAGAGAAAGAGTGTCGCTCGCTTGGTGTCTCCCCTGCGAAGGTTCAGGTGGTATCAGGAGGATATCGCATCTCACGTATAGTCCTTGACGTCAGTGCCATTGATGGGAGCCATTCTAAAGTACAAGGGTATCGGTTTACAGAGTTTGTCGGTTCTGACGGTGCGTATGCCTTAGAGAAGAGGCAAGCCATTCCCTCCAAAAACTGGGATCGCCTGTTTCATTTTGGGAGACGTACAGACTAGAGATTGGTAACCAGATTTTGCTGACTGCCCCGAAGAACAATCTGTTCACGGGTACCTACAGCAACGCAGGGAATGTGAACAGCAAAGCAACCCGATAACCTTCACCTACAACTTCCGTAACCAAGTGGTGAACAGTAATCAAGGGGCAACTCGTGGAACCTATGTTTATGCGAACAATGGCTGTCAAACCGCAGATAAAAGTGGCTCTCCTGTGAATTTGGTGTAGTGCGGACAGCCCTATTTGACTGAACACGGTTATGATGGGACAATCTGCAGAGTGTTGTCACTGTCTTTCTGATAAGGAGTGTGCATCATGGGAACCGTCCGTTATACCGTCGTGAATGGCGTGGTTCGTAGTGAGAACCGCAGTGGTGTTGAGCGTGCCTACTCTCTTGACCCTTTGGGGAACACCCGTGCTTTGTACGACACAACCGCCACTCGCACCGACACTTTTGAGTACTTTCCAAGTGGTACGGTGGCGGCACGGACAGGGACGACTGCGACTCCGTTTCAGTGGGTTGGTGGAAGTGGTTACTATCGAGACAATGCCAAGCGAACTCATGTGCGAGCAAGGAACTTCTATGTCAACTTGGGGAGGTGGGCAGAGACTGACCCGATTGGTTTCAAGGGGGGAGATTACAATCTGTATCGCTATGTCAAGAATCGATTTGTGGTAGCAACGGATCCAAGTGGATTGGAACCTCGCAATCCATGTGAAAAATACTATACCGGTGAAAAGGAGATTAAAGCTGGTTGTATGAAATGTAGATCAGGTACAGAGGACTGTAACAATGCACACTGCTGTGCAATGATGAAAGGTCAGCAAAAAACGCATGATGAGGTCAAGGATATAGTAATTAACGTGAGTTCGGGATAAGGGATCGCTCTGATGAGATAGAAACGCACCAAACCATATCTCAAATGGAACGTCACGAATCCGATTTTTTGCAGATACTGCAACACAAAGCCCATTTCTAGAAGGAAGCACATCCAATAATGGACTCTGGTCGCACTAAAAGACAACAGACAGCAATTGTTGATAGGTTATTATCCCGAACTCACGTTAATTAAACATTTTTATAAGAAGTACACCTGCCTTACCATACCGAAAGATATTTACGATCATGCTCCACCTCTGGGATATCTCCAAGAAACAATTGCAAGGCAATCATTTTTTCAGCTCTTAGGTAATGTTTTTGCCTGTTTGGCTGAATGTGAGTCAAGCAAAAACCCATTATGCCATGCTAAAGGCACGGGTTCTCAAGATGTCTTTGGCATATTACAACTGGGTGAAGATGAGTTCAAAGGTTGCAGAGAGCAAACAGACCTTAATCTTATTTGTAATGCGGACAGCAATATTCATGCTCGCATTAACCAAATTGCAAGTATGTGTAAACGGAAAACAAAAACAGAGTGGTATCCTAGTGGTATAGCGAATCTCAGAGAAGCAATAGATGCAAATCTTGGATGTTATGGAATAGTGCCACCTAAACCTAGAAAAGATGGGACAATCCCACCGGATGAAAGCAAGAATTACCGAAGCTGTATGAAAAACCTTGGGTTTGATCTGAATGTTGTAGACAAGTTGTTAAAGGATTCCACGTGTGATGGGTGTACTGATATTAAAGGCTGTGGGTATTGATTTGAAAGGATGCGGATATGATTA
>CAMCUQ010000022.1 GCA_945878775.1 Chthonomonas calidirosea | reverse complement strand
GAAGGCGCAATCCCTTCCAGCCCTGCCCACCATCCAGACGCGGAGCCTCCGTCTGTAACCAGTAGAGCAGGGAGAGGCTCAACTCCTTTGCTTGTCGAATGTGGAGTTGCTTTTCGTCTTCGCTCACGCCAATCAGATTGCCAAGCAGGTAGTCGTTTTGGGGCCAATTCACGAGGCAAACGTCTCCCTGCAAGTGGTTCGTTTGGAAATTTCGGATGTCAAGAATGCGCCGATAGAGCCAGAAGCCCCAAACCTCTCCCTTCGCCTCACGCAAAGGGTCAAAGTTCATGGGACGTGGCTCTAAGGTGAATGGGTTCGACATCGTAAGCGAGAGGAGTTCTTGGGGCCAAGCGGGAGAGATGTCCGGCACATAGTTGCGCCAAAAATCGTAGGTTTTGGGAGGAGAGATAGTATGATCCTCGCCGTCCAAGTACTCCATAGCAAAACAGATAGTGAACGCTTGTTGGTTATCTGGTTGCTCTACGGTTGGTGCGTGGGGTTCACCTGTTTCTCGTTGCGATTCTGCACCCGTCACAAACTCTGCGCCCGTGAGTGGTAACAGATCACCCAACTCGGTAGCATCAAGAATATAGGCGGCATGGATTACAGTCTCTTCGCCAGTAAGAACGTCCTGCACTAGGATCGCTTCGACCGTATCCCCATCTGTCTGTGCAAGACGAGGGCGCTTGAAAGTTAAAACCGTCACTTGCCCATTGCTAATATAGGGTTGAAGCATCTCCAAAAGAACCGCAAGCGCGACACGAGGCTCATGACATAAGCGGGACACAGAACCATTCCCCGGATTCAGATTCCACTTTCTGGCGGCTTCCCCTGTCAAGGGGTAGTTTCGGCGATAATAGTCACGCACTCTTGTGCGAAACTCCCGATACGAACGGCTACACCCAAACTGCTCTATCCACGGGTGTTCGTCAGGAGGCACTCCTTGCGAGGTCAGTTGCCCTCCAATCCAGTCTGTCTCTTCGGTTAAAACCACATTGCCTCCGTTGCGGGCGACGGCAAGGGCGGCGGCACAACCGCCCACCCCACCGCCAATGACCGCAACATCTGTATGTAGTTCTCTTGCCCGAAGAGACATTTACTCTATTCCCGTTCTGCTCTGGAGCGAATGGTCACTCTTTGTCCCGTGCGTGAGGATTCGAGTCCTGCTAGCAGTATCTCTGTGACATGACGCGCCGCCCAAGCATGACTGCGCTCAGGATGGCGTCCTTCATTGATACACTGCACCCAGTGCGCGTGTGCCGAACCTCGGTCGCTCTCGAAGGCGTCGATAGGAGTGGCTTTAGGCGGGGCATCTTCGCGCGTGTAGCTGGTAGGTTCCCAAAGGGTCATGCTCGCGCCATGATCGCCGGGAATAACGATTTTGCCTTTCGTACCATGAACACGCATCTGGAAAGTACGTGCAGGATCACACCAGCCCGTCTCCATACAGCCGACGGCGCCGTTTGCAAAGTGTAGAATAAGGGTCGCCGTGTCCTCCAAAGTGGTGGGCTTGTCCACAGTAGCAACCTGTCCCATCACGCTTTGTACGCTTCCCAAAACCGAGACGAGATTTGCCACCGCATAGACCCCCATATCGAACAAGGCTCCGACGGAGGCGTCTGAGGCGCGAAAGAACCAGAGGTATTCGCTCTTCTCATCAAATGCATCGCGAACCTCGGCATAGTAGACTTCCGGTCCTCCATGGCTCACCCGACAGCCAGCGCCCGTCACTTTCCCAATCGCACCCGATTCGACGAGTTCACGCGCCTTATAGGAATCTGCGCCAAAGTGTGGAAGTGCCAAAACGGTCTTATTGGTCTTAGAAACAGCATCCACAAATGCGTCTGCCTCCTCCATTTTGCCACACAAGGGCTTTTGGATGAGAAGGTGTTTCCCTGCATTCAGAACCGCAAGCCCAAAGGGTACATGCTGTGGGTGTGGCGTTGCGACAACGACAGCGTCGAGACTGTCATCAGCAACGATATCATCATAATTCAGCGTGTAGTGAGGAATATCAAACTTCTCACAGAGAAACTTGAGACGCCACTCTTCCCTTCCTGCGATATGGGTCACCTTCACACCAGGAACCTGCATTAGCTGAGGCAGGTGCAGTTTGTAGGCGATTCCTCCCGCACCGATAATTCCAATTTTCAAACTTGTTTCTCCTTCATTTTTTTGCTACAATTTGCCCTCTAAACGGAAGGGAATTGCTTATTCCATTCTGTGGCGCGAAGATACGCGCCAGCGGTTTGGAAGAGTCTCTCCTCTTGAAAGTGGGGTGCAATGATTTGCACCCCAACAGGTAACCCTTCCACAAAGCCACAGGGAACCGATATGGCAGGAACTCCCGCCATATTGATCGGCAGAGTACAAACATCGGCGAGTTTCATGGCAAAGGGGTCTGCCTTCTCTCCTGCCTTAAATGCCGGCGTGGGAGTGACCGGAGTCACCAGCACATCAAACTTTTGGAACGCCTGCTCGTAGTCCTGCCGAATGAGGGTACGCACCTGCTGCGCCCGCTTATAATACGCGTCATAGTACCCTGCCGAAAGGGCATAGGTTCCAATCATGATACGTTGCTTCACCTCTGCGCCAAACCCCTCGTCACGGCTCTTTTCCGTCAGCCCGATATGCCCTGCAAGCTCCTTGGTGCGATGTCCGTACTTGACGCCATCAAAACGGGCAAGGTTGCTACTGCACTCTGCGGGAGCAATAATATAGTAGGCAGCAAGGGCATATTCGGTATAGGGCAAAGAACACTCCACAACGATAGCACCCAACTCCGTGAGCTTGTCAATCGCAGTACGAACCACCGATGCAACCTCTTCTGAAACACCCTGACCAAAAAACTCTTTGGGAACTCCCACCCTCAGCCCTTTAATGTCCCGATTACAGGAGGCAAGATAGTCTGGAACCGGAACATCTGCGGAGGTGGAGTCAAGGGGATCGTGTCCAGCGATAGCGTTCAACTGCAAAGCGCAGTCTTCCGCTGTCCTGCCGAACGGACCGATCTGATCGAGTGACGAGGCGTAGGCGATGAGTCCATAACGGCTGACCCGCCCATAGGTAGGCTTTAGTCCCAACACTCCACAGAATCCAGCGGGTTGTCGGATAGAGCCACCCGTATCGGAGCCGAGCGCAATGGGGACTTCACACGCACTCACCGCCGCCGCAGACCCACCGGATGAGCCTCCGGGAACACGTTCGGTATCCCACGGATTGCAAGAGGTGAAAAAGCCAGAGTTCTCGGTAGAAGACCCCATAGCAAACTCGTCTAGGTTCGCCTTTGCAATAATCACAGCACCCGCATCGCGAAGCCGTTTCACCACAGTAGCATCGTAAGGGGGAACAAAGTTTGCCAGTATTTTTGAGCCTGCGGTCGTGCGGGTTCCACGGGTACACATATTATCTTTTAGTGCAATCGGCACACCTGCCAGAGGGGGTAATGTCTCTCCCGCACTGCGCCTTTTATCGAGGGCATCGGCAGAGGCAAGGGCTTCCTCATGCATGACGGTGAGGAGCGCCTTCACTTTGGGTTCTACTGCCTCAATACGAGCCAGAGAGGCTTCTGTCACTTCGCGTGCCGAAACCTCACCAGTGGCGACTTTTCGTGCGATCTCCCTTGCAGAGAGTTGTGTTAAATCAGACATCTATGCGCCCTCCACAATGCGAGGCACAACAAAACAGCCATCCCGCGATTCGGGAGCATTCATCAGAACCTCCTCACGCGTGAGTGACGGACGCGCCACATCATCCCGCAATACATTCACAATGGGGATAATATGAGAGGTAGGCTCTACCCCACTCACATCCAATTGCTGAAGAATATCGAAATGGCTCAGGAGCGAATTGATATGCCCAACCTGTGCATCCAACTCTTCCTCGCTCAGCTCCAAGCGTGCTAAGAGTGCTACTTTTCGCACCTCTTCCCGCGATAGTATCATTGCAGAATATCCTCTCGTCTCGACTGTAAAAGGCTTGCGCCCCATTATACCCTATGCTACCCCTTCCCCTCGCCAGTAGCCGTTTTTACACTCCAAGATTGTTCCAAACTAGACAAAAGTAAAATAGTTCAATAAACAGCTGTCACACTCCGATTCAAAATTCGTCTCCTCTTGAGTAACATGCCCGAAACGAACATGATGACCTATTGACAGCCTGAAACGAAAGGGCTATAATGCCCGCGTGTCACCAGTGCACCAAAATATAATCCACGTTGCAGTGAATAGGGTTTAGGCTTGAGCCCAAATAACGATTCATCCTCGGAATCACCGCCCGATTCCCCTGATCTCATATTGACATGGCGTATCCATCTCTTAAAACGCCAACCGTCACGCCTATCCATTCTTATTCTCGCAATCTTGTTTGGCGCACTGTGTACAGCCATGATTTTCCGTCAAGTCTTACCCGTTGTGGCAGTGGTGGCATTACTCCTCAGCGCAGTGAGCGAGTACCTTCTGCCCATATCGTTTGTTATCAACACTGAGGGTGTGTCGAGTGTCTGTGGGCTGAACCGAATCGTGATGCCGTGGCACTCCGTGAAACGGATAAAATTTCATCGTAGAGGTGTTCTCCTCTCTCCCCTCAAGCAAGCATCCCGACTAGACCACTCGCGTGGTCTTTGGCTTCGGTTTGCGCGGAGCGGAGAGACAGGAAACAAATCGGAGGTACTGGCAGTGCTTCAACACTACCTTCCCGACCTATGTGCTGAAACAGCCGAACCTCCTGCCACCACATTGATCTAACGCAGAGTGAGAGGTGAGGCTTAGGATAAAGAGAGAAACAGTATGCTTGGATTCGATTGGGACGCCGCTATAACCGATGAAGAGCGTGATGAGATGATCGAATCGCTAGCACAAAAAGTGCATCAGCGGGGATTGCATACGCCCACAATACTGTTCTTAGAGATGCATAAGCCGTTTACCTATCTTGCCAGCCAATCGTTAATTCTCGGTTCTGGCTTTCTCGCGCCACTCTTTGGTGCAGGAAATGTACATAGGTATGCGAAACTACTAGAGTCGAAAGAGAATGTGGAGCGCATGATCTGCCGCATTGAAGAGATGCAGGAGAAGCGCAAGTCTTAGTTCGAGCGTTTGGTACTACCCAATCCCCTTCCCTTAGTTTAGAAAGGGCAGCTACAATTTATGGAACATGCAACAACAGGAGCGCGGATACTCATCCCCTTGTGGAGCGTTATTATCGTCGCAGTGATCCTTTTTGCTCGCAAGAAAGACTTGTTCATTCGGCGCATTCAAGGCTTATCCGCAATAGATGAAGCCGTGGGTCGCGCAACCGAAACGGGTCGCCCGATGATATGCACCACAGGTCTTGGTATCGATGGAGGTGTGGAGATCGTAACTCTGCAAGCACTCTCCATTGTTAGTTATATTATTCGTACCTCTGCACGTTTCGCCACTCGCGCCATCGTACCCGTCTTTGACCCCCAAATGCTTGCCATCACCGAAGAGGCGGTTCGGGAATCCTATGCCCAAGAGGGTCGCCCCGAACAATACAACTCTGACGATGTGCGCTTCCTCACAAACCGTCAATTTGCCTATGCGGCAAGTGTCGCAGGGATAATTGCCCGTGAAAAAGCGGCGGCAACATTCCTCTTTGGCTACTACTATGCCGAGGCGTTGATCATGGCAGAAAACGGACATCAGGTTGGTGCAATCCAGATCGCAGGAACTCCCGCAACCACGCAGATTCCCTTCTTTATCGCCGCTTGCGATTATGTCATTATTGGCGACGAATACTATGCGGCTAGTGCCTATCTTTCACGCGAGCCGACCCAATTGGGAAGCATCGTTGGTCAGGATATTGTGAAGGGGTTCATCCTCATTTTGGCTTTGGTTGGTAGTGCCATCGTCTCGGTGTCCGCATTTGCGGGAAGTGCCACTGGTACGCTCTTCACCCAGTTTTTCACGAAGTAGAGAGGCAGAGAAAAGACTATGTTGGAACCCGTGAAAGGTGGTCTCTGGTACGCCTATGTGCTCGGCTCCCTGATCCTGGTAGCCGCGCTTTTAGCCGTACTATCGCTCCTCCCACGAAGGGCAAAACGCTATATTGTTATGACGGTAACGCTGTTGGGTGGGCTTTTCTACGCTTTGGAGTTCTTCCTTCCCACACACCCCATGATGGTAGGAGACGATCCAAACGCCGATGGAAACTTCCTAACGCCCTTCATCGTGCCAATGGCGAATGTCCTACCCGCGATTTCGGCGTGTGCGGTGGGGCTTGGTGTGATCAACCTCTTCCAACTCCATGGCAAACGCGCCCTCAAGCGCAACGCCGACTCCATCAACAGTATCGCCTTCTTCGTGAGCTGTATTGGAATGGCTGCCGTCTGGATCGCTTCGAAACAGCCCCAAGCCTCACCATTGTCGAAGGCACTGGGTAAAATCCTTTTCGAAGGTGCCCTTCAGAACCTAGACGCAACGATGTTCTCCATTATCGCCTTCTATATCACGTCGGCTGCTTATCGGGCGTTCCGCGTGCGGTCAATGGAAGCAACGCTTTTGCTTGCAACAGCGATCATCGTTATGCTCGGACAAATTACGATTGGACAGCTCTTGACCGCGTGGATACCCCCCCGCTATGACTTCCTCCATGTGGAAGTGATCCGAAACTGGATACTCACAAAAATTAACGCCCCTGCCACCCGCGCCATCGCAATAGGCTTGGGTATAGGGAGTCTTGCTGTCGGGCTTCGCATCTGGCTTGGGCTAGAGCGTGGCAGTTACTTTGATGAATAGGGAGAGATAGCCCCGTGCATATACTACGCATTCTACAAACAGTCGATAGGCGGGTACTCTACGTGCTACTCATGCTCTCGGTGACGCTTCCCTTCTTCCTCACCGTGAGATTGCCCATGCGCGTCTCTCCTGCCACGCAGGCTTTGTACGATAGAATTGAGAACCTCGCGCCAGATGACTTCGTGTTGCTTGCCATAGATTGGAGCGCAGGAACTCGAGGCGAGAATGGTCCCCAAACAGAAGCACTCATCACGCACCTTATGCGAAAAAAGTGCAGGTTTGCGATGCTTGCATTCGAGCCTCAAAGCCCTACCTTGTGCCAAGCTATCGCGGAACGACTCGGTAAAGAGTATGGCTCTATAGAGGGTGTGAACTGGATCAACTGGGGCTATCGCGTGGATGCGAAGAACTTCCTGAAGGGTTTCGTACAAGACATTCCTGCCGTCATAAAGACCACGAACAGACAAGAGGACGTCACCAACCTAAACAAGTTCCCAATCATGAAAGGAATAAAGACGGCGTCGGATATAAAGTTGCTCATCAATATTGCTCCCTCAAACATCTACCAAACCTATGTTCAGTTTGTGGCAGGTGCAAAGAAAGTTCCAATGGCTGTTGCTCCGACCTCCGTCATGGTTCCAGAGGTCTTCAACTACCTAGACAGTGGTCAAATCATTGGGATGATGCCGGGGTTACCGGGTGCAGGAGAGTATGAGAGCCTCTTGGGAACCAACACCAAAGTGACCCGATTCGCAAACTCCGCCTCCTTTGCCCATATCCTGATAATCCTCTTCATTGTGCTAGGAAATGTCGCCATGTTATTGGAACGTCGTCAAAACGCCCGCGCAGGAGGAGCCGCATGAGCGAGTATATTGTAAGGCATACCGATGTATTTATGCTCTGGGTAGGTGCACTCTGTACGCTGGGTCTCTACTCGATGCTCTACAAAGAGAACCGAATCTATCGGCTCTTTGAACACCTCTTTCTGGGGCTATCCACGGGCTACCTCGTTGCACAGCAGTGGGTAGATGTACTTCAACCAAAATGGTGGAAACCGATGTGGGAAGAGGGGCGATGGCACTTCATCTTCATCGTGATTTTTGGCTCGTTCTACTACTTTATCTTCTCCCGGAAGGGCAGTTGGATTGCAAGAATAGTCATCGGATTCTTCTTAGGAGTCGCATCTGGTCAGGCATTTCAACTCTTTGCAAACGATACTTGGCCCCAAATCCCCTCCTCGTTTAAGCCCTTGATCCCCCATCCTGCTCACACTGTCATGGTAGATGGGAAAGAGACCTTAATCAAGGAGCTTACGAACTCTGGGGCACTGAACAACGGAATATTCATGATTACCGTGTTCTGTGTCATGATGTACTTCTTCTTCTCCTTTGAGCAGAAAGGTCTATTCGTCAAAGGATCGGCGAAACTGGGCAGATGGCTCATGATGTTCACTTTTGGGGCGATCTTTGGCGCGACGATCATGGCGCGTCTTGCCCTCCTCATCGACCGCATGGACTTCCTGCTCAATGAGTTTGGACCAAAAGCGTTCGGAAGTGCTCAAATGATGTTCGCGATCCTCCTCGCCATGATGGGGCTGGTGCTCTATCTTGCTCTTGTGAAAGACAAAAAAACACCCGAAGAGGGAGAGGCTTAAGAGCGCCGGGCGCGGAAAAAAACCGCGCCCCTCTCCTTTTGGCAGCCCCTTTTGCCTCCACTTTGCCCCCATATTCACAAACCCTTGACAAATCACTTTGTGAAAATATATACTATCTCAAAATACCTCATCAACGCTTCTCTATCCGTGGTAATAGGTGGTGACTGTGAGTTCTTCACATCTTGGCAAAGTTCCCATTCCAACTTTAGAGCGCCTAGCAACCTATCTTCGCTACTTGATCGACCTCGAACAGAGCCAAGTGGAGACGATCTCTTCCGCCGAAGTGGAACGCCAGACAGGAATTAACGCCGCTCAGTTCCGTAAAGACCTCTCCTATTTTGGTGAGTTTGGGAAGCCGGGTGTCGGGTACAATGTTCTTGATCTACAGAACAGAATCGCCCATATTCTCAAGATCGACAAAGAACAGAGGATGATACTGGTTGGCGCAGGCAATCTCGGCTCTGCCCTCGTCGGTTATCCGGGATTGAAAGAACACCGGTTTAGCCTCGTTGCGGTGTTTGATAACAATTTTGGCAAGATCGGCAGACCTCTTTGGGACTTGGAGATTCAAGATGTCCAAAAGGTGAAAGAGGTCAACGCAAAACTGCAAGCTCGGATCGCCATACTCGCGGTTCCTGCCACGTCTGCCCAGAAAGTGGCAGACCTCTTGGTTGATGCTGGAATTCACGCCATTCTCAACTTTGCCCCGCTTCTTTTGCGCCTACCGCCACACGTTCACGTGCGAAATGTCTCCTTCCTTCAAGAGTTGGCAGTGCTCTCTTACCATTTAAGCTCGGAACCCGACGATCCGGCACTTGTCGCTCTCACCGAAGCCGAAAAAGAGTAACCTTCTCTCCATTCCGAACTCTAACCACTTTCAAGGTATAAAAAAAACGGTGAACCGATACTTTCCTATTTACGTCGATCTACGGGATAAAGTGACTGTAGTCATTGGTGCAGGTGCTATTGCAGAGCGACGCGCCCGCCACCTTATCGACAGCGGGGCAAAGGTTCGCGTTATCGCGCCCGCTTATACCGCCGCGTTTGAAGCTTGGGTGAACACAGGGGAAATTGAGCTTTGGCGTAAAGAGTACTCCATTGAAGACTTGAAAGATGCCCTTCTCGTAGTCGCCGCAACAGACAGCCGCTACATCAATGCCCAAATAACGCACGATGCTAAGGGGAAGGGACTACTTGTAAACAATGTCTCAGAGGCGGATGAAGGAGATGTAATCATTCCCACCACTGTCAGACGCGGCGACCTCTGCATTAGCATCGCAACGGGAGGCAATAACCCTGCACTCTCCATGCGGCTTGCCGGAGAGATTGAGCGTAGGTTTAGCCCCCATTACGGTAAGTTTGTGGATTTGTTGGGCGAAATGCGTGAGCATATCCGCGTGGAAGTTCATGAGGCACTACGGCGCAACGCACAACGTAGCCTACTCGATGCAGAAGCCGAGTTGCTGGAGCTTTTGGAAGCGGATAACAGCGAAGGCGCTTCTCAACGCGCCAAAGAGATCGTGGCAATGGTCACCAAAGGTTAAGGCATCGTGCAGTTTGTACTAACAGGTATCAGCCATCACACAGCACCCATTGACATACGCGAACGCCTAAGCGTCGCGGAACACCATTTGCCGTCTGCTCTCACTGCGCTCTTGGAGTACCCCGGAATTCAGGAAGCGGTTGTTTTGTCCACCTGTAACCGAGTCGAAATCTACGCCATTATTGACACCCCAACCCCCTCACATGCCCACGATATGCTCACGGAACACCTCGCGAACTATCACCACCTTGCCCGACACGATTTTGCGTCACACCTCTACCAGAAAAACGGAATAGACGCGACACTCCACTTAATGCGGGTCGCATCCGGTTTAGATTCGCTCGTTTTAGGAGAGATGCAGGTACTAGGGCAGGTTCGACAAGCGATGCGTATTGCCCAAGAGACAGAGAGTATTGGGAGCATTCTCTCCGCGCTTTTTCAACAGGCAATCACGGTCAGCCGACGGGTTCAGAATGAGACGGGCATTGGGCGCGGAGCCTTCTCCATCGGTCATGCGGCAGTGGATTTGGCAAGCCACATCTTCTCCGATCTTTCGGAGGCGAGTGTGCTTGTGCTTGGTGCAGGTAAAATGAGCGAACTCACCGTTCGCCACCTGATTGCGAGTGGAGTCAAATTCCTTATTGTCGCCAATAGAACCCATGAAAAAGCGGAACGCATGGCAAACCAGTTTGGAGGACGCGCCATCCACTATGACGCGTTTCCAGAGGCACTCACCTCTGCGGATATTGTGATCGCTTCCACCGCAGCACCCCATACCATTCTCAGAAAAGAGTTGCTTCAGCCCATCGTGCGAAAGCGGAGGGGCAAACCTCTGTTTTTGATCGACATTGCCGTACCACGCGATATTGATGCCGATGTAGAGGAATTGGAAAACGTATTTCTCTATAATATCGATGACCTCCAATCGGTGGTACAGGAGGAGGCAAATCTAAGGGTCACGGAGGCGCATCGTGCCGAACAGATCACCCTCGAGGAGGCAGAAAAGTTCGTCACTTGGTACAAAACACGGGAGGCAGTGCCCGTCATCTCCCAGTTGAAAAATCGATTGGAACAGATTCGGCAGGAAGACCTTGCTCTCTTGAAAGGTCGGCTAGGAAACCTCTCAGAGCGTGAATGGCAGGCTATAGAAATGGCGACTCTCGCCATGATGAAACGGGTTGCACGAGAGCCTATCTTGCGCCTCAAGCAAGAGCTAGGCGCGGGGCAAAACGAGGAGCGCGAAAAATACGATTTGCTGGAAGCCACACGGGAGATTTTCGGGCTAAACGCAAACACCTCTGGCACTCAAGCCGAAGAGAACACGGAGGCGCGTTGATGTTACCATTCATGCTCACACTCTGCGCGTTAGTTCTCTACATCGCTTCAGGGGCACTCTATGGCGCAAACCTGTTTATTGAAGCTCCCACTGCCCCCAAAAACCAAGTTAAACCTACCCCACTCCCCGTGAGTCGCTTTGGGCGTCCGCTACTTTTCACTGGCGCATTTGTACAGTTTGTCGCCATAGGCGCATGGTGTGTCACGACACATAAGTCCCCCTTTGCCAGTAGTTTCGGGTCACTTTCGGTGCTTGCATGGGCTATAGCCCTCGCGTTTGGCATACTGGAAACGCGTCGCCGTCTTCCCGCCGTGGGCGCAATCGCTTTGGCGGTAACAAGCCTTGTTCTTTTTCTTGCTCTGCTACAGGCACGGAACCCCGTCGCCAAAACTCCCCTGCTCATCGGGCAACTCGTCAGCATTCATGTCCTGGCAATACTTGCCAGTTTCGGGCTGTTTGCGGTCTCTACCTCCTGTGCAGTGCTCTATATTCTACAAAATAGGCTCTTAAAGCAGCGACGCCACAATGGACTCTTTCGGAAACTACCACCGCTAGAGACACTGGATAGAACTGCCTATTTTGCTGTCGCTTATGCTACACCTCTCCTCACCCTCGGACTAGTCTTGGGCATTATCCGCACTTTTGGAACAGACTTGCCCCACCCTCCTGGTGTCTGGTTGCGCGATCCACACACCATTACCGCCCTTTTTACCTGGTTACTCTACCTTTGCTATTTCCTCTCAAGGCTCTTACTGGGTTTGAGGGGGGTTCGGCTTCAATATCTGCTGATATTGGGTTTCCTGGTTGCAATCAGCCTCTATCTAATCCCGACCACAACCCACCATTTTCTCTAATTCCGCTTAGGAGGTCTCCCATTGGCTAGACAACAGAGTTGCGGGCACGCCCAGCGGCACACACTTGTAGCCGTCTCCACTCTTGCGATTCTCCTTGTTTCTACCGTGGAGAGTCATGCTCAAAAGTTTGTACTGCCCCCCCCAAAGGACACAGCAGAGGCGCGACGCTTCGCCTTTTTCGCCTATGATAGAGACCTCCCGCTCAATGTCGTTCTACACCCCAAAGACAGCAACACCAAGCGCAAGCGAACCCTTGTTTCGTTTGATAGTGTCCACGATCAGCGCGTTAGTAGCATTCTTGCCCTACCTACCAGCTCAAAAGCCCCCTACCCTGCCATAATCCTTGTGCATGGTTCTGGTGGAAACAAAGACACCTCGTATATCCAATGGGTGAGTGAGGCGCTTGTCGCACAAGGTTATGCCACACTCTCTATAGACACACAGTATCATGGAGATCGTGCCCGCACGGGGCGTAATGGTGAGATACACCTTCCCGACTCCTACACAATGCGAGATGCTTGGGTACAAAGTGTTGTTGATCTTCGCAGAACAGTGGATTATCTCCTTTCCCGTCCCGATATAGACAAAAACAAGATCGGTTATATGGGCTTTAGCCAAGGAGCAATGTTGGGAGCCGTGCTTGGTGGCGTGGAGGAGAGGATTGCTGCCTTCTGCCTTGCCGTGCCGGGCGGGGGGCTAATGCAGATCGTTCAAAATTTAGATAAGTACCCTGTGATCAAAGCAAGATGGCCCATAAGAATCACACCCGAAAAACTCAAGGTGATTGAGGAGGTTGTCGATATTACGGACCCTATCCACTATGTGGGAAGGATTCTGCCACGCCCTCTCCTCATTGTCGTTGCAAAGCACGACGAGATCATACCGCCAGAGGCAAGTATAGCCCTAATAGAGGCTGCGGGCGCAAAGGAGCCAGAGCATATTCGACGTTGGGAATCGGGGCATGTGCTTCACCCAAATGCACTCTTCGATGTGCGAAACTTTTTCACGAGCAACTTTGGAAAAAGGACCCCATGACTTCCACAAAATAGGTACATGCATAGTAAAAGCCCCTCACCACATTGGCGAAGGGCTTTTATAGGCAAAATGTCACTCGTGTTTAGTGGTGAAAACCGTCGTAGTTTCGGATTAATCCCACCACTTTGCCGATGATATGGCTATCTTCACGCCGAATCTCGATTGGGTCGTAGGCAGAGTTGGCGGGAAGCAAGCGAACACCATTCTGGGTGAACTGAATATGCTTTACAGTCGCCTCATCTCCCAATAGAACCGCCACAATATCTCCATTTTCGGCAGTCTGTTGTTGACGAACGACCACATAATCACGTGGCATGATGTGGGCATCGATCATAGAGTCGCCTTTAACCTGAAGCGCAAAGACGTTTGTTGCTCCACCAGCGATCTCTTGTGGTACAGGGAGATACCCCTCAATGTTTTGGGTTGCCATAATGGGGTTCCCGGCGGCAATGGTTCCCAAAATGGGGATCATGTCCACACTCTTGTTTGGCGCGGTCGCTCCCGTTTTGCCAATAATGGTGATGGAGCGGGAGGTATTGGCGCGTTTTATCATCCCCTTGCGTTCTAGGGCATCTAGGTGTACCGTGACCCCGCGCAAACTAGAGATATTAAACTGAATACCAATTTCGCGGATACTCGGAGGATAGCCCTTGTCATTGACATATTCAACAAGAAAATCGAGGATACGCTGTTGTTTATCGGTAAGACCACGGGTCATCTTGGTGGCTCTCCTTCTATAGTGTATGTATTTTATGCGACGCACGACCGTCTACTAATAACTGTACACTGTTTGGCGATTGGTGTCAAGAGGTAATATAAAAAAATAAGTATCTTTTTGTCCCTTGTTTCTTCGCACAGAGAAGGACCTGTTTCTACTGCTCAACGGAGCCATAGTCGCAAAGTCTCATGAACCTTTTTGGCATTTCATGCCGTAATATTGACAAGAGGAAGGTGTGGAGACTATAATCTTGAGCCAGTAATTAAGCGATGAAACGTTGCTATTACTTTTTGGCATACCTGCAAGCCTGCGCGGGTTCGTTCTGTACAATAAGGAGAGACTCGTTTGAGTTCCATTCCATCTCGCATAAATGATGAGGAAGACACTACCGACCTCATTCATCCGCTCCCAATGCTAAGTATCGTTGTTCCTGCGTACAATGAAGAGGCGCGAATCGGTGCCACGTTAAAGCGTATGCTTGCCTACTTTGATGAGCAACCCTACCCCTATGAGATTCTTGTTGTCAGCGACGGAAGCACAGACCGTACTCACGAAGTAGTAGAACAGATCGCAGAGAATCGTCCAGAGCTTCGACTCATCGTTTGTACTCCCAATCGAGGTAAGGGGCATGTTGTGCGGGTGGGAATGCTCGCGGCAACAGGAGAGCGTGTTCTCTTTAGCGATGCCGACCTCGCCACCCCCATTGAAGAGGTGGAAAAGCTATTCATTGCCCTCGACGCAGGTTGTGATATTGCAATAGGATCGCGGGATACGGTAGGCTCTCAACTGCTCCGCAGACAATCACTCATACGGGAAATGGGAGGGCGGCTCTTTAACAATCTTGTCCAGATTATGGCGGTTCCCGGCATTCACGATACCCAGTGTGGCTTTAAGCTATTCACGCGGAGGGCAGCACAGGACATCTTTCGCCGTTGTCAGATCGACCATTTTGCGTTTGATGTCGAAGTCCTCTTCTTAGCACGGAAGCTCTTTTCGTTCCGCATAGCGGAGATTCCAGTACGCTGGATGCATATGGAAGGCTCAAAGGTGCGCTTTTTTCGAGACGCCATCCGTATGCTGAAAACACTTTTCCGCATCCGCTTAACAAACTACGGGAATGCCACCTCGAGCTATGAGCTTCCTACCCGATGAATACTGCGGAATATGAGCGCATGTACCGTTTGGAGGACTCCTATTGGTGGTTTGTGGGACGCCATCGCCTCATAGAATCGCTATTAACATCTCACTTCGGCACCTCGACCGCTTCGGATCGGACTCTGCTCGATATTGGTTGCGGGACGGGCGCAATGTCCTCGCGCTTGCGACGTTGGGGACGTGTGGTCTCCGCCGATTTCTCGCCCCTTGCTCTTCAGTTTTCTCGAAGACGTGGACTTTCGGCACTAGTAACCGCTGATGCCATGCGCCTTCCATTTGCCTCCAACTCTTTCGATGTTCTCATTGCGATGGATATGCTGGAACACCTGCCGGACGATGCCTTAGCACTAAAGGAGTTCTATCGGGTGCTAAAGCCGGGGGGAATTATTATCGCAACGGTTCCTGCCTATCCACACCTTTGGAGTGAACACGATGTTGCGCTTATGCACTTTCGGCGGTACGTTCGCTCAGAACTGCGTAGCCGATTCAGTGAAGCGGGGTTCCGACTCTCAAAAGTCTCCCATACAATGACACTTCTATACCCCGTAGTGGCTCTACAGAGGCGACTGAACGCACGCAGACCCCAATCTGAGACGACGACACCACAAGCGACAATGCCGATCTTCCCTGCCTCCATCAATCGTGCACTTACAAGCTTAATGACAATGGAGAACGCCGTCTCTCGCAGAGTCAATTTCCCCTTTGGAGTGACGATCCTTTGTATCGCCACCAAACCCTAACACGAGGAGTATCATGACCTCAGACCGTTCTGCTCTCCCATGGCGCGGACGTAAGATCGCCATTGCAAACGCCACCCGTACCCAACTTCGCCTCATGGCATCCCAACGCGAGGCTCTCATTCTTGACCTTGATGCTCCCATCGCCACTCTCTATTCTGCTTGTTCGTTGGCGCGGGAGTTAGGTGTTCCGGTGTGGGGTTGGGTTGAGGTAGCTCGTGATCCTCGTGCAGTCTCAAAGCACCCAGAATGGATGCATCTTCCACAGCACCATGAGTGGCTAGAGGCTTTCCCAAACTGGAGTGGAGACTATAAAGCCCTCGTTTCCCCTTGGGTGTGTGTGAACAACCGAGAAACGTTTGCTTATATGACAGAGAAGGTGCGTCGATTGGTCGATTCGGCTCCCACATTGGCGGGGTTGTTTTTGAACGATATTCAAGGTGCGCCTGTTGGGTGTGGGTGCGGCAACGTGCTTTGCCGATCTTGGGATAACTCGCCGGGAGAGAAAATTGCACCTACTCCGTACCAAAACCCAGAAGTGTTTTTCTCAAAGGTGTTTTGGGAAGCATGCATTGAGGCTCTGGATTCTGAAGACTATACACGTGAGAACGTGATACCGATTCTGTGCGGAGAGTGCGAAATTGGCGTGACGATTGCAGGCGTCGAAAGCCCCGATTCAACTTTGGGAACCTGCCGAGGCATTCCCTGCTCACGCCCTTGCGCCCAAGTCTATTGGCCCAACATGGTTCGTGCCTTTGCGGAAACCCAAGGTGGTGGACGGTGGAAAGGGATATTGACCCCCTACAAGCTTTTTGGGAGGGATGTGCCGCTCTATGGTGAAACGGCGGCTTGGGTGGGTGGCTCTGTAGCGCACTATAGGGAGTTTGATAACGATGCCAATCTCATTGCTGTGGTTCAAGGTTGGGATGTACAGGCTGAGGAGATCGGGAGTCAGATCGATCAAGCGACGGCAAACGGGGCAAAAGGCATTTTGATCTTAGAGGAGCCACTCGATCAGTCTTGGGAACCTGTTCCTGTTCCCAATGACTACAAAGCAACGATACCACCGATTATGTGCGGTCACGACTAACACACCAAAAAGGGGTAGGAACGTAATGTCCTACCCCATGCAAATCCCCGTATCACAAAAGCTACTCGCCAGCGATAATCTTGTCTACGCGCATACTCACATCCCGAAGGTACTCCTCGTCGCCTCCTCCAAGTTCCGTGTTCATAAAACTCGTAAAGCCGACCTCGTCCAGTGCCTTGCGAACCTCTTTCCAGTTCACATCCCCTTCTCGCAGGTTGACAAACTGATTGTTTGAACGCTTGAAGTCCTTGAGGTGTACTTTGCGAATGCGCTTGCCAAGAGTCCGAATCCAGTCCTCTGGGTAGCCCCAAATGACGACGTTTCCAATATCGAAATATGCCTGCACAAATGGGCTACGAAACGAATCGACGTACTGAGCAAACTCAAGAGGGCTGAGCAGGAATTTGTTCCAAACCTCCTCCACAAGTATCATCACATTGTGCTTTTCGGCGGTAGGAATGAGCTTGCGAATGTTTGCCTGAGAGCGTTTCCACGCATCTTGATAACGCACCTGTGGAGTGACGATGGCAGGAACAAGCAGGATATTATCCGCGCCCATCCATTTCGCACTCAACAATGCCTTCTGCACACTCTCGATTCCTCGTGCCACCACAGCAGGATTGGGGTCAGAGAGAGGGCTTTCCCAGCCTCCGTAGATTATGGATTGGATGGGAATGCCCGCTTTTTCTGCGGCGGTGCGTTGCTTACTTGCCTCTTGCTCGTCATGGATAGGGTGTATCTCGACCCCTTCAAAGCCTACCCGTTTTGCAAGTTGGTACTTCTCGTCAAGGCTCAGGTTTTCGGGAAGCATGGCGTACATGACCGATTTTTTGGGGCGTCCGCCAGCAGGTACAATGGGTGTGGGAGTTGGTTCTGCCTCGGTGACAGAGGTAATCGCGGTTCCTGCCCCTACGACGAGTGCAGTCTGAAGCGATTGATTGAGGAAAGTGCGTCGATTGATGGACGAACTCATGATGTTATAGTCTCCTGTAAGAGTTCTCAACGAAAGGGATTATGAGGGAGGTGTTCGACAGAACTAAACGGGTTTCCTGCTTCTTATGCAGAAAACCTCAGAAGGAAAGAGAGAGAGGGTTCGTCGCAGGGTATGCAAAACTTCAAAATGAACACCTTTTCCAAGGTTCAGCACATCAAAATCGTATCATCACAGAGGATTCTACTACTAACCCATTAGTCTTAGGCTCAGGGGCAGGTGTCTTGGACATCACCGTTACCCCTCTTCGCAATGGTGCACAAAAGAAACTATTGAGTACTTCTTCGGCATAATCGTGGTTGTTTATAGCCCATTGGGCAATACGTACCACATTCCAATTCCATTCTGCCCTGTGTTCTTGAAGAAACTTACCAAGATGCGCCCTTTCAAAGCCCGGTTCTGTGGAACAGAGGAGTAGTGTGTGATACCAATCAGACATGGTTGCAATGACCTTATCCGAAGCGTAATCTTCCTTTAGCCTCTCAAATCGTTGGCTCAACGTACTCAGATCACGATCCCAATTCAACCGGAGTATAAGAGCATAGAGTCGCGCAAACCCACTCAAATAGTACTGATCAGGAAATTGAACTGGAAACGCCTCAAAATCGTCAATCCACTTCCGAACCAATTGCTCATCTTGGCTATTCAAAACCGAAGGGTACATACCATTCGCGCTGGTTACTGACACTTTAGGAGACCACAAGCGGGAGGACAGTTGAGAAAACAGCTTGATAAATCGTATTCTTGCAATGCGGGTTATTTCCGGTAAGGGTCTGATCAGGTGCGACAGCTTTTTGTTGGCGATGTCATGCTCGTCAGGCAATTCAAGAACACGAAGCAGTTTAAGAATCTCACTCCCAGTGTCAAGATAACGTAATTGGATGGAAGGAGCCTCCATAGCCGCATTGCTCGAGAAAGTGATGGTGTAGTTTGCTTGGCTCCAATCAAAAAGATGATGAACCCACAAACACCAACGCTCACAGCCTGGATGTTGCCATGAGGTCGATGTGATTCGAGACCAAATGGAAAAGTTCACATTACGCGCCACAGGGGTTGCTGCCCAATAATTTTTACGGAAAGCCCCACGTGACTGCTGTGTATCCCGCACACTCGATCCTACAGAAGGCGTTTGGTTCACAAGATTCACACATAGTAGCAATTGTATAAACAGCCCCATGCCAACACCTCCAGACAATAAAATGCGAATGGACACCTTGTTTGACGTTAAAATAAAAGGGGGCGGGATTGAGGCGTTATTGACTCAATACCCGTTCCAGAGGGTACGGTAGTTCGGTCTAAGGCTCGTCCAGAAACACCCGTAAAAAGCTCTCAATAAAACCGTTCTGCCAGGGACTCTCCGGCGCAATGAAGTAGCTATTCACAGCACTTACCGCCATTCTGCCCCAAGATTACAGGATCATGCCTGCGCCGACCGTGTTATTCGTGCCTTCGTCGATCAAGATAAGGCTCCCTGTGGCACGGTTACGATGATAGGAGTCGAAGACAAGGGGCTTCGTGACGCGCAAGGTGATGCAGGCAATATCGTTCATGTTCACCGATTTATCGTCATCAATCTGGTCTAATGTGTTGATATTAATCTTGTAACGGATGTTCTTGACGATACACCGCACATCTCTGGTGGTATGCTTGACGGCGTATTTGCCATTGAGTACGAGGGGCTTTTCGCTCATCCAGCAGACCATAATGTCGATCTCTTGTGAGACATTTGGGGTCTCATCCTCCCCAACGATCATATCTCCCCGGCTGATGTCAATATCATCTTCCAACGTCAAGGTCACCGACATAGGGGCATAAGCCTCTGCTAGCTGTTCCCCATAGAAATCTACCGACTTGATTCGAGAAACAAACCCCGAAGGCAACACTTTCACGGCTAGCCCCGGCTTGAATGTGCCTCCCGCAATGCGTCCGGCATAACCCCGATAGTCATGGTGTTCGGTAGACTGTGGGCGCACAACATACTGAACTGGAAAACGGGAGTCCGTGTGGTTCACGTCGGTATCAATGGGGATATTCTCCAAGAGCGAAAGCAGGGTTCCGCCATCGTACCAATCCATTTTCTGGCTTGGCTCGACCACATTATCACCGTGTAGGGCAGAGATGGGTAGGAACTGCACGTCGTGTATGTCGAGGCTCGCAGCGAACGCTTTAAGCTCTTCCCGAATACGATTAAAAACCTCTTGCTTATACTCCACCAAGTCCATTTTATTGACACAAACAACGACATGCGGAATACGGAGTAGAGAGGCGATGATGGCATGGCGGCAGGTCTGCTCAACGACACCGTTTCTGGCATCTACGAGGATGATGGCAAGATTTGCTGTGGAGGCTCCCGTCACCATATTGCGCGTATATTGGATGTGTCCGGGGGTGTCTGCAATGATGAACTTGCGCTTTGGGGTGGCAAAATACCGATACGCAACGTCAATAGTGATTCCTTGCTCTCGCTCTGCCCGAAGCCCATCGGTGAGGAGTGCCAAATTGACATACTCCTCTCCGCGCTTCTCGGAGGAGGCTTTTATGGCGTCATACTGATCATCAAAGATCGACTTGCTATCATAGAGCAGTCTCCCAATGAGGGTACTTTTGCCATCGTCTACGCTTCCGGCAGTGGTAAAACGTAGTAGTTCCATATCCAAATAGCCCGCTGTCGAAAAAACGTCCACTAGAAATAGCCCTCTTTTTTGCGGTCTTCCATCGCCGCCTCAGAACGTTTGTCATCGGCACGAGTACCGCGTTCGGTAACCCGCGAAGCTGCGACCTCTTGAATGATCTCCTCCATGGTGCTGGCTGGAGAGAGAACCGCTCCCGTACAAGTCATGTCACCAATAGTGCGGAACCGCACCTGCATATAGTCGGGGGTTTCATTCGGCTTCATGGGAATGAAATCGGACTTCGCAAGAAGGACTCCATCGCGGTCAAAGACCTCTCGCTGGTGGGTGAAGTAGAGTGAAGGGAGTTCCACTTGCTCTTGGTAGAGATACTGCCACACATCCATCTCTGTCCAGTTGCTAATGGGGAAGACTCGAAAATGCTCGCCGATATGCTTTTTGCCGTTGAAAATATTCCAGAGTTCGGGGCGTTGGTTCTTGGGGTCCCACTGTCCGAAATCGTCCCGATGAGAGAAGAATCGCTCTTTCGCACGCGCCTTCTCTTCGTCTCGGCGTCCTCCACCAATGGCAGCATCTAGTTTCAGCTCTTCAATAGCGTCGAGGAGGGTGACTGTTTGAAGGACATTGCGGCTCGCGTTAATCCCTTTCTCCTCTGTGGCACGACCGGAGTCGATGGAGTCTTGCACATAGCGTACCAAAAGGTTCGCCTCGATGTGGTTTGCCCACCAATCCCGATAGGTGATCGTCTCAGGGAAGTTGTGTCCGGTGTCGATGTGGAGGAGTGGGAATGGGATTTTGGCGGGTGCGAAAGCTTTTCGTGCCAAATAGCTCAAAATAATGGAGTCTTTGCCACCGGAAAAGAGCAAGGCAGGTCTTTCGAACTGTGCCGCAACCTCTCGGAGAACATAGATGGACTCCGACTCGAGCTCCTTCAAGTGGGTCAATCCGTAGGGTTTCATGCGTGTATGGATCATCTCGCTGTATTGTTGAGTATTACTATCAGTTTAGTATACCCCAAAACCGCCTTTTGCGGAGAGTACAGGACGCACATTTAATTTGGGCAAACAACGCTTTGAACCATGGGGCTTGCTATAATATAATAGACGAGTCTTTGGGAAGAGGTGGGCTAGAATATGACATTTCAAACTTTGTACCTCCTCTTAGAGGCTTTGCTTTGGTTTTTAGGGGTATGGGTAGTATGGCACCTTGCCACCTACCTGCATGGGTTACACCGCCCTGCCACCGATGCCTTGCGTACTCCCTCCGACGCGTTTACTACGTTTACATCTCCCCACCCTCCCGATACGGTGCTACTTGCCCTTCAGGAATTTGCGCGACGAACCAACCGAACCATTGCGTTAGAGCAAAGGGAGAAGGGGCTGGTCGTGCTTGGCTCAAACTTGCTACCGCTCGACCTCACAGGTGTAGACAATTGGCTCTCATGCTATCTTGAACTGACTCCAACCGGAGGAACGCTATTGCGTATAGGGATTATCGAGAAATGCGTTCTTCTGGAGCATGAGACCTCGAAGAGGCTTGTGCGCTCTGTTCAAAACAAGATCATCAGGGAAATTGAGGAGGCGTTATTGAGAGTTTCCAGTCTCTCTTAGACCTCCTCAATTAGGGCAAGCCCGTGATTTCGTGCCTCGTCAGGAGTCCGTTAATGCTCAGATGCGTTGGCTCGTTTTTCGGAACTTGTACCTGCCTATGTGTAAAGGCAGAGGCGGGTGAGGTTACGGCACGGCAAAATATCTCTTCTGGAAATAGAGCGCAACATTAACCAACCCAATGAGTGCTGGAACTTCCACGAGAGGTCCGATCACCGCTGCAAACGCTGCTCCAGAATTGATGCCAAAAACCGCAACAGCTACAGCAATAGCTAGCTCGAAATTGTTACTCGCTGCCGTGAAGGAGAGTGTCACCGTTTTTGAGTAGTCCGCACCCAACCGCTTTCCCATATAGAAGGAAACGAGGAACATGACTACAAAATATATAAGGAGCGGAATGGCGATTCGTACCACATCCAGCGGAATACGAACGATGTACTCCCCTTTAAGTGAGAACATCACCACAATGGTAAACAGGAGTGCGACAAGCGTCAGGGGACTGATACGCGGAATGAACTCCTGCTCATACCAAGTCTTGCTTTTTACCCGCAACAGGATAAACCGAGTCAGCATCCCGCCAAAAAAGGGAATGCCCAGGTATATCAACACACTCTCGGCAATGCCAAGCATGGTGATCTTTGAGAGGTCTACATCCCCGAAGCTACGACCAACCAGCGGGGGTAACACCTTCACAAATACATAGGCGTAGACCGAAAAGAACAGCACCTGAAAGATGGAATTGAACGCGACCAGCCCCGCCGCATACTCGCTATCGCCCTTGGCGAGATCATTCCAAACAATTACCATTGCGATACAACGTGCCAAGCCAATCATAATTAGCCCAATGCAGTATTCTGGCTTGTCCGCAAGGAAAGCCAGAGCCAGCCCAAACATGAGTAATGGACCGACAACCCAGTTCTGAACTAGAGAGAGCGCAAGCACCTTTGTGTTACGAAATACTTGACCGAGTTCCTCATACTTCACCTTCGCCAGCGGAGGATACATCATGACGATAAGCCCGACCGCGATAGGTATAGACGTTGTGCCGACCGAAAGACTGGTAATGCCCTTGACGACCGACGGCACGAAATAGCCAAGAGCGACGCCTATCGCCATGGCGAGGAATATCCATAGCGTCAGGAAACGGTCGAGAAAAGAGAGCCTGCCGCTCACCGTTGGGTGACAGGTAGGAGCCGCCTCAGAAGCAGGGATGCTCATCTTATTGAAAACTCCTTCAATGTTCTATTACAGCGCGGCAAGAAGCGCCTCTACTTTCGCCTTAATCTCGTCCCGAATGGCACGTACCATCTTGATAGACTGTCCTTTCGGATCGTCAAGCCCCCAGTCTTCGGACAGGTGAATCCGCGCAGGGCAAGCCTCCGCATCTACCCCGCAGCCCATCGTAATAACCCTATCCGCGCTATCTGCCATTACTTGCGTCAGTTGCTTGGGTTCTTGCCCCGCCATCGAAACGCCTGCCTCCTCCATAACAGCAACAGCCACCGAGTTAATCTCCGCTCCGGCGACCGTTCCAGCAGAAAGAGCGCGAACGTCAAGTCCCTGTTCCTTTGCCAGCAAGTTTGTAAAGGCTTCCGCCATCTGCGACCGTCCCGCATTGTGCACGCAGACGTAGAGAACTGTTTTCATAAATTGCTCTTTCTATTGGCAGCAAGAGGGTCCGCAACATCCTGCTTCGTTGCTTGGCGTATTTGGGAGGCATACGTCTTTTGCCAGGCAGTCTGTATGCTTGTAGCCAAGACGAAGAGTAACTGCATCTTCGGACACCGTGTAACTTGTGACCGGATACTGCGAAATGGTTGTCTCCTCATACTCAATTTCTAAATCTAAATCCTGACCTTCCGGTAACACCTTCTTGGAGATATTGAGAATATCTGCCATTTTACCAGCTAGGAGTCGGTGCTCGCTATCTCTCCACACCCATGCCTGTAATTGGCAAGTCTGTGTTGTATGAGTTTTTCCGCCACAGTCTATGAAACGCTTTTGAACATGCGCCACTTCGGTGATGTGGAAGCAAACCGGAACTGCGTTCTCATTCGGCAACACAAGCCGAAACTGCTTTTCACGGTGCGCTTCGAGCAACACTTTGAAGGCACTTAGCTTCATAATGCTCGTTTCTTCCGGTGCGTCATTCCTGTCCATAAGTTTAATGCTTACCGCCATGTTCGTTTTTCCTTATCTGTTAGCAGCACGAACCGCTTTCGTTTTTGTCTGAGAGTTCTCCAGCCAGGTAGACGGCGAGTGCATTCACCGCGTCACGGTTCACTCCGCAGATCATGTTTTTCCCTCTGCGTTCAACGGTGATCAGCCCTGCCAGTCGCAGTTCTTTCAAGTGATGAGAAATTTTCGAATTAATCTGCTCCGCACCAGTCACATGACAGCAGACCTCGCCGACGGTCGGACCAGAGACTGGGCGCACGTTTCCAGTCTCCTCAACCACGACAGGACAGCAACACGAGCGCAAAAACTCGAAAATGTGTAAACGCGTTGGTTCTCCCAATGCTTTGAACATCACAGCTCTATCTAGTTGGTTAGCTTCTGACCTATTCATTCTTGTTCTCATTTCGCGAAATGTTAAAATGATAGTACCTCAGCAGGTTTTCATTGTCAAGAACATTTCAAAAAAAGCTGAAATGTTTATTTCTCTCCAAAACGTGGGGATACGCCCGAAATAGGAAGGGTATGTCTCTCTCGCCCCTTTTGACCTCTCTCCCCGAAGCGGGGAGAGACCTGTCTGAGAGACGGTTTCGCTCTCTATAAGCCTGTAAAGAGCGAAATTCTCACAGTTGAGGGCATCATTCGCCCCGCTTCCCGTTTCGGGAAGTGGGGACGCAGGGGGGGGGTTAGATCGCATTGCCATCCCCAGTTTTTGGAGAGGAACAATTGTTTTCCCTTTGGACAAATAGTGCTTTTCGCCACGGGGCTTACTATCGTATGTTGAAGGAGTCTCTGGAAGGTCGAGGGAAGCGGAGTACTCTTAAATGCCTATTCAGACTTAGTACCTCATCTAGGAGGCGTTGCTTTGGTTTGTAGGGGTAAGGGTGGTATGGCATCCTGTCGTCTACCTGCATAGGTTACACAGCTCGGAACAAGATCATTCGAGAAGTTGAGGAGGCGTTATTGTGTGTTTCCAGTCTCTCTTAGAGCCTCCTCCAAAATGGCAAGCCCGTGATTTAGTGCCTCATTAGGAATATTGAGAGGTGGAATGAGGCGAAGTGTAGCGTTATCGGCACTCGTCCCGATTTTAGCGCCACAAGTCAACAAGAGAAGCCCTTTGGAACGAGCGCACAATTTGACAGCGTCCAAGCGTGCATAGTCGGGCTTACCATTGGCATCTCGTAGTTCGACGCCGAGCATTAAGCCATTTCCCCGCACATCAACGATCCCATGTTTGCCGATAAGGGGCTTGAGTCGTGCCTTGATCTCCTCTCCCAATAGGGAGGCGCGTTCTACAAGGTTTTCACGTTCAATGATCCGAAGCGCTGCGAGTCCCGCCGCACACGCAATCGGGTTCCCTCCAAAAGTCGTGCCATGTTCGCCCGGCTCCCATTTTGCCATGAGACTGCGAGAGGCGACTAGCCCGGCTAACGGCAGTCCCCCTCCCACAGCTTTCCCAAAGACCACCATATCCGGCTCAATCCCCAAATGCTCGAACGCGAACCATCTCCCCGTGCGTCCGAACCCCGTCTGAATCTCGTCTACAATAAGCAGTATTCCATGCTTTCGTGTGAGTGCGCGAATACGCTGTGCGACTTCAGGATCAAAGGGGATATAGCCCCCCTCCCCTTGCTGAGGTTCAAGGAAGAGTGCTGCTATCTGATCCCCCTGCGCTTGGAGCAGGGATTCTAAACCGACGAGGCAACAGCCATTTCCCGTGCGACTACAGCCTTTACATCGGGGAGCAGGAACATGGTGGATGTGCTGGCGCAATGGGGTAAGAAACGATTCGTAGGCGTTCCAATGCAGTGTTTTGGACCGAGAAAGCGCGGTTGCAAAGAGAGTTCGTCCATGAAAAGCCCCCTCAAACGCGACAAACTGGTCTCTACCGGTTGCCTTTAAGGCAAGCTTCGCGGCGGCGTCTATCGATTCGCTACCGCTATTTTTGAATAGGATTGCCCATTCAGAATTGGGAACGGTGTTGGCGAGACGATGGGTTATCCAATTTCCAAGCTCAAGCTGAGGCGCGTGGCGCATGGTATCGGAGACATGAATCACCCGTTGTGCCTGCTCTACAATAGCCTGTACAACTTCAGGGTGATTGTGTCCACAGGCATGAACGGCTATCCCTCCGGTAAAGTCGAGATAGTCGGAGCCTTCCAATGTTTGCAGGTGTACGCCGAGAGCGGAGGAGGCGATCTCTTGGGTCTCAAAACCAAGAACTTCCGCTAAAAAACCCGCGTTGTTGAGGTCTTGTAGCCTCTCCCCCTCCGTTTTCATCGTCTTCTCCTGTCAAGAATTCACTCTACGCACAACTGTCTCATTCTAACCTCTGAACGTACAACTATTGGGGTGACAGTGCGTAAGTTCGTTCATCAATTATATTTGCACGTGCTGGCGAAGCCTCTCAACCGCCTCTTGCATTTTTTCGCCGTTCTTATCTCCCATGACGGTGAGCGACATACGAATGTACCCTTCGCCGTGCTGACCGTATCCAACACCCGGAATAACCAGAACTCCGGCTTTTTCCAACAGGAGCCTAGAGAACGACATAGAGGTATGCCCTTCAGGAACGCGCATCCATATATAGAGAGACGCTTCTGGCTTCCGAATGTTCCAACCGAGTGCATTCAAGCCATCAACAAGAATGTCGCGCCGCTTTTTGTAGAGGTCGAGCGTTGGAGTATTATCGACATGCAGTAGAGCGTGTGCGCCCGCAAGGGAGATAGCTGGGAACTGTTTGCTATCGAGGTTCGATTTCATCTTGTTGAGAGTGCCAATAGCGTCTGCATTGCCGAGTGCAAAGCCAAGCCTCCATCCGGTCATGTTGAAAGTCTTCGAGAGAGAGTGAAGCTCTATAGAAACATCTTTCGCACCCTCTACTTGAAGGACTGAGCAGGGCTTGTATCCATCATAAGCGACTTCGGTATAGGCGGCGTCGTTTACAAGTAGCAAGTCGTAATCTTTGGCAAACTTGACCGCGTCTTTGTAGAACGAGAGCGGTGCGACGGCTCCGGTGGGGTTGTTTGGATAGTTGAGCCAGAGTAGCTTGGCGCGTTTTGCCGTTTCGGAAGGAATGGCGGTAAAGTCTGGCAAGAAGCCGTTCTCTTCAAGCAGAGGCATGAGATGCACTTCGCCTCCCGCCATCCAAGTGTTGATCTTGTAGACGGTATAGGCGGGGTCGGGAACGAGCGATATGTCACCGGGATCGATATATGCCCAAGCAAGGTGTGAAAGCCCCTCTTTGCTGCCAATAAGCAGCATCGCCTCTGCCTGTGGGTCGAGTTCGACATCGAAGCGTCTCTTTGCCCATGTGGTGACGGCTTCAAGAAAAGGCGTCCAACCAGCTGAAGTCTCATCGTAGCGGTGGGTTTCTGGGTTGTGTGCCGCCTCGTTGAGCGCTTTTATGATGGGAGCCGGTGTCGGTTGATCGGGGTCCCCTATTCCAAGGTCAATGAGATCGCGCCCTTCGGCAATCGCTTGACGCTTAAGTGCGGCGATCTCTCCAAAAAGGTAGGGGGGAATCTTATCCAAACGCTTCGCACGGGTAATCAAGTTAGCAAACTCCTCTCATAACTAGTCTTGAAAATGGTTGTTACCAAACAGCTATCGCAAGGACTACACTTCAGTGTTCTTTGGCGCATTGCGTTGTTCCCACTCAGAGCGTAGAATGCCCATATAGATAAAGTCTTCATAGTGTCCTGCCCCCCACATATGCTGGCGTTGCCTGCCCTCTTCGACGAAGCCACAAGCCAGATAACAGCGGTAGGCGCGTTCATTGCTTCCAATGGTGGTCAGCCAAACTTTGTTCAGGTTACGATACCGAAAAGCCCAGTCGAGTAGTAGCAAAACAGCCTCACGACCATACCCTTTGCCCCAGTACGACTTGTCTCCGATACCGATACCTACCTCACAAGTTCGATGCACGTCTTGAAAGTTGTGCAAGGCGCACTGCCCGATCATTTTGCCATCGACTTCAATCGCAAACCAAGGCTCGTCCCGCCCACCTTTACCAGCATTCGTATCAAATTCTGCCTGAAGGCGTGCCAAAGACTGTGGGAGCGGAGGGTCTCCGCCGCCCGCGACCTCTACCTCAACATCGTTGTTATAGGCACAAATGAGCGGTAGGTCGTCCCTCTCTACTGCCCTCAAGATAATCCGTTCTCCACGTAGCATGCTCTAGTTTCCACCTTCCACGGTTTGGCTTCTTGCCTCCCACTCACTCTGGAGGACAGCCATGTAGATAAAATCGACGAAGCAACCATTTGACCAGATATGTTGTCTGAGTCTGGTCTCCTCCACAAATCCACAGGCGAGATAGCACCGTATGGCACGCTCATTACTGGAAAGAACGGCGAGGCAGACACGGTTTAGGTTCCGATACCGGAATGCCCAATCGAGCAGAAGCAGAACCGCTTCGCGCCCGTAGCCTCTCCCCCAATACGCCATATCGCCAATGGCGATCCCAAGATAGCAGTGCCGATGAACGTCGCTGAAAAGCGCAAGTCCACAATGCCCAATGAACTTGTTCTCGGTTTCGATTGCAAACCATGGTTGATCCCTGCCCCCTGTGCTCCATTTGGTGGCATAGTGAGCTTGAATGCGGGCAAAGGATTGGGAGAGCGGGGGTTCATCATTGCCTACAACCTCAACCTCGGCATCGTTATTGAACGCGCAAAGGCGTGGTAAGTCCTCACGCTCTATCGCTCTAAGGCTGACTCGCTATCCGCGTAGCATCTCCTCTAATCTCCTAAAACCCCACAAAAATATATGGGTTCAGTATACCCGAAAGGGGAGTTCTGACAGGAGAGTTTGTGGAAGAGGCAGGAAAGCCCTCTATCGGCGCACAATTGTGCAGTAACTATTCTGGAAGAAGAGGTTTCGATGAAGCGACTAGTCTGGGTGATGTTGGCTATTATGGGGCTTATGGGGAGGGTGCAGGCGCAACCCATGACGCATACCTTGCCCCGTTTGAACGATAATGAGTTATTGACGGAGGTGCAAAAACGCGCGGTACGCTTTTTCTGGGAACGCTCCGATCCGCTGACGGGGCTAACTAATGACCGCGCCCGCAATTTTGGCGAGGATACCTATACGGTGGCAAGTATCGCGAGTACGGGCTACGCGCTCACTGCCCTGCCTGTGGGAGTGAAACACAAGTGGCTGAAACGAGATAAGGCGTATGAACGTGCGCTCCTCACTCTCAAGTTTCTGTACGAGAAGATGCCACAAGTACACGGCTGGTTCTACCATTTCATCGACGGCAAAACGGGAGAGCGGGTCTGGAACAGTGAACTCTCCTCCATAGATACCGTTTTGCTGATGGCGGGGGTGCTGGTGTGTGGGCAATATTGGAAAGGGACGGAAGTAGAACGACTCGCCAACGCCCTTTTTGATCGTGTGGATTGGACGTGGATGCGAACGAACGGCGGAGAATCGCCTCAGAAGTTGGTGGTTTCCATGGGTTGGTCACCAGAAAAAGGGTTTATTCCGAATAACTGGGACACCTATTGTGAACTGATGACGCTCTACCTGTTTGGGATGGGTTCAAAAACCGATCCGCTTCCGGCAGAGTCTTGGAAGGCGTGGAAGCGTAATGTGGTGGAGTATGGAGGACGCAAGACGCTGGCAGGGGGGGCGATCTTCATGCACCAAATGGCGCACGGCTATTTCGATTTCTTGGGTTTTCGAGACTCGGAGGGCTGGGATTACTGGGTGGTTTCGCAGGAGGCAACACAGATCAACCGTCAATTCTGTGCCGATCTCGCGTCTAAAAGAAAGAGCTATGCTTTTGATGTTTGGGGGATCAATGCGAACGATTTTCCCGATGGATACAAGGCGTTCAGTGCGCCGGGAGATGAGGATGGGACTATTTCGCCGACGGGCGCGATTTCGTCGGTGCTCTTTCTCCCAAAGGAGAGCATTGGCTGTTTGAGAACGATCTATTCCCGCTATGGACACCACATTTGGGGGCGGTATGGCTTTAGCAACGCGTTCAATGTTGACCGCAATTGGTACGACCCGGACGTGATAGGGATCGATCTAGGTATGGCTCTTGTCGCGATAGAGGATTCGCGTTCTGGAATGCTCTGGCATCTAATGGCAAGACATCCTGCGGTGCAGAAAGGGTGGACGAAGGCGGGATTCCATCGAACTAGGGAGTCACGCCCTCGCCCCCTCTACCGTGCGCCCTAACCGAAGGCAGGGAGTACTGATCATGAGATTACAACACATTGAGGAATTGAAGGTCGAGGAGACCAAAACGGTAGCAACATCCGCTCCGCTGCTATCGCCGTCTCTTGCGTCTACTCCTGAAGCGACCTCCAAAATAGAGCAACGCCTTGAACAGCTGAATGTGTTAGAAAAAAGGACACTGAGCCTTACGCGGGTAATATTTTTATTGGTTGCTATACATGTCTTGTTTCGTCTGGGCAGTCTCGCCTATGTGCGTTATCAGGTCCTCGAAAGCGTGGATATAACCAGCTTAACACCGGGCATCCAAACTGTCACAAATCTTCTACTGACAAGCCTGATTCCGATTCTATTGTTCTTTGGAGTAGGCACTTGGTCAGTAGTTCTTATCTTTCGCAGGGCAAAACTTTCGGAAGGCTTACTCGATTCTGGTGATGTACACACCCTCCATCATGCGATCAGTTCTGGTGCTATCCAACGCAAAAAGAACCGAAGCAAGGTAATATCTCTACTGGAAAAAATGCGATCCGAAGACGCGCCTCTGCTGACCAAGCAAGACCTCAAATACCTCCATTACCTTCTTCGAGGTGCACTCCTCGTTCCAGCATATCCCCCTCTTTCAGAGGCAGATATGCTGTCCTACCGTGCAATTGTCTCCGCACTCGGTTATGTGGGCGATTCGGCTTCGCTTAGGATGCTGAAGGCACTTTCGCGCAAGCAACGCCTCACGACCAAGTTTCCTGAGTTTCACCAGACCCTACAGCTCAGTATCGTTAGGCTAGAGGAACGACTTGCAGAGAAAGACACAAGAGACACGCTTCTCCGTGCGAGTTCTCCCGAACAGCCCACAGCAGAACTCCTTCGCCCTGCTTCAGAACAACACGGTTTGGGGAACGACTTACTGCTACGTCCTGTCAATGATGCAGAGGTAAAGGACGAGACAAAGCAAGAATTGGGGAACCAATAAGATGAGCGAAGAGATGAAATTTCAAGAGGTTGAAGAGCAGGAAGCACACGCCTATACCGTGGTTCCTACCGAATCCCCCTTGCTCTCTGAAACGGTGCTAGAGAGTACCAAAACAAAAAAACAGTTGGATCGGCTTGAAAAAGTACAGCGTAAAACGGATATGCTCTCCACCGCAGGGTGTTTCACCGCCGGCACAGTTGTTCTTGGAATTATGTATATTTTTTATATGGCTTTGGTCCGTGACCACAGCCCAGATAGTTTCAAGCCTTACAGCCATACCATAGATTTGCTTGGTATTCTGTCGAGGGTATCACTTTATTCCATTGTCCTATTTTTAGGGTTGTCCTTTTTGGCAAAATACCGAAGAGCCAAACTCGTTGAACGTGAACTCGCTACTGGCGACCTACGTAATTTGCACCATGCAATAAGTTCTGGCTCATATATCAAAGAACATAATCGAAGCAAAATGCAAGCCCTTTTGGAACAAGTGCGTTCGGAAAACAGTGATCTCTTCACAAAGCAAGACCTCCAATCTCTAAACTCTAAGCTTGCTAGTTTATTGAATCCGTGGGCTTTTGCTGCAATAATAGAAGCAGAAATACCCTTGCATACTGCAATAGTCTCCGCATTAGGCTACGTGGGCAATTCGGCTTCGCTTAGGATGCTGAAGTCAATTTCGCGCAAGCAACGCCTCACGACCAAGTTTCCTGAGTTTCACCAGACCCTACAGCTCAGTATCGTTAGGCTAGAGGAACGACTTGCAGAGAAAGATACCAGAGACACGCTTCTCCGTGCGAGTTCTCCCGAACAGCCCACAGCAGAACTCCTTCGCCCTGCTTCAGAACAACACGGTTTGGGGAACGACTTACTGCTACGTCCTGTCAATGATGCAGAGGTAAAGGACGAGACAAAGCAAGAGTTGGGGAACCAATAAGATGATCGAAGAGATGAAATTTCAAGAGGTTGAAGAGCAAGAAGCACACGCCTATACCGTGGTTCCTACGGAATCTCCCTTGCTCTCTGAAACGGTGATAGAGAGTACCAAAGCAAAAAAACAGTTGGATCGGCTTGAAAAAATACAGCGTAAAACGGAAATGCTCGCCAACGCAGGGTGTTTCGCCACCGCCGCACTTAGTCTTGGATGTATGTTTATTTTTCATATGGCTATTGGTTACAAACCTTACAGCCATACTGCATATTTGCTTAGTATTCTGTCGAGGGTATCGAGTTATTCCATTATCCTATTTTTATTGTTGTCCTTTTTGGCAAAATACCGAAGAGCCAAACTCGTTGAACATGAACTCGTTACTGGTGACCTACGTAATTTGCACCATGCAATAAGTTCTGGTGGTAATAGTTCACAGTTGTGGGAATCTTTGAGAAAGTAGGTCTCGTATAAGTCTATTATGGCAGACATGACTTCCCTCAGCAAAGAAGAACTCCTCCTCCTTGTCACACAACAACAGGAGATGATAGCCCTACTCCTCAAACAAATTGA
>CAMCUQ010000021.1 GCA_945878775.1 Chthonomonas calidirosea | reverse complement strand
AGAGAATCCAATAGTGTAAATCGGACTTCGCCACGTTTTTGCGAAGATTTCTCGGTTTCTAGGAGGATTCTATGTATACTTGTCGTCATATAAGTGATCGTTGGAGCGATGGATATGAAACATTTGCACGTCCGCGTGTAATGAAGGATGAGGAGCGTATGCTATGCGTCGATACATCACTATGGCAATATGGTATGGGAGTGTTTTGGCTGGACTTTGTTTGATCGCAGGAGGAGCCTTGGCACAATCCTCTGTGAGAGTGTCTGCCAAGTTTATTCCTCGTAAAGAGACGAAAGAGAAATTTGCACCAGACCCGACGAAGCTGAACAATATTGTTCGCTACGAAGTTGAGGCAGATAGCAGTGCTGGGGTGGCTCGCGTGACCTTTGAGGTGGACGATCAGTTCCGTTTAGAGGTCAAGAAGCCACCCTATCGTTATGACTGGGACACGTTGAATGAAAACGATGGTCCCCACACCATTGCTATTGTTGCCTATAACAATAATGGGCAAACTGGTGTGCTTCGCACAAAAGTGGCGGTTGAGAACAAACTCAGTCTCGGAATACCCTACTATGCAGAACAGGCTTTGGAGGCGATGCGGACAGGGGATGAAGTGACCCTTGAGCATGCTGCCCGCAAGGCATACAAGATTAGTACGGCAGAACCAGATGCTATCCGGGCAATGGCACTCTACATCGGTTTTCGTGGTAATGTCGATGAAGCCATGCGGATGCTGAACGATAGGCAAAGCGGGATCATTGATGATGAGGTGACCCTGGAGATCAAGGGCTTCTTGCAACTTCTGCGTGCAGGGCGAAACCCGAATCTGATCGCCATGCTTCCCGATTTGCGAACCGGGCTAGGGATGGCACAGCAACGGGCGCGTATAATTATTAGTGAGACCAAAAAACGGATATCGGATTCTTCTACAGACCCCAGCGCCTTGCTTAATCGGGGTGATATTTTCTGGACATACCATAAGTATGAGGCGGCATTCGCCTCCTATACTTCCGCAGAGCAACTGGCTAAAGAACCCGCTCTCTTGCGCCGAATCCAGCTCCGCAAAGGTATTGCCCTCTTGCGCCTAGGGCGTATAAAGGAGGCAGAGGATATTGCAAAAGCGTTGTTGAAAAAATTTGGAGGGGACTATACGGTTCAGGCATTGAACGGGGCGGTGCTCTACTATCAGCGACGTTATAGTGAAGCGCAAAACATGGTCGAAAAAGCGGCTGACAAGAAGAACCTTGCCAGTGTGATGGTCTGTTCAATGACCGATCTTATCTTGGGGGCACGCGCACGGGCATATAAGCAGGTGCGCGATGCGTTCAAGGTGTTGGATGGCACGGAGACTCAATTTGCAGCTCTTGCCGTGCTGGCGGAAGCTGGAGAAAAGGAGAATGCGCGAAAATCTTTCACGCTTGCGATTATGAACTCTCCTTTGGCGGTATCTACCCTTAGCGAGTACGCCTTCAATTCGATGGTTTTCGAGAATGCCCCTGATCGGTTTCAGTATGCATTGAACATTTTTGATGTGGCACTGAACCTTGAGCCGGATAATGCAAGCGCACTCTCAGGGCGTGCGGTGGCACTCTATGGGTTGAAACGCTGGAAGAGCCTCACCGATTGTCTTGAGAAGCTCCATAACGCGGATCCAGTGTCCCCCGATCTCTTTGTTCTCATGGCTGCTGAAATGAGCCAAGACCCTGCGAAGGCTCCTGCGATTGCAGAGGCATTGCGACGTGCGAATCGACTTGACCCGATCAATTTCAACTTTAAGGACGTTCCGAAAGCGGAGATACTGGCAGCTAAAGTTATGCGCGTTCGTCGCGTGCTCCCTTTAACGCCTTTTGTTATGGATAGGGCAGACAACCCTCCGCCAGTGGAGCTCGAAGAGCCTACTACCGTCCCTGCAAAATCGTAGTTTTTGTCAAACCTTTGCTCACTTTGAGGGAAACATTTTCAGATTAGAGGGATCGTTCCGTTTTGTGAGCGTGTAACAGAGTGCCATAGGGTCTCATGTTGCGAGAGTTGCCAAATATCGGTGCCTCGGAATCAGAGAACTACCTACTTGAGGAGACAGGAATGGCAAAAACACCAGCAGAAGGCTTGGAGAGTCTTGCACGAAATCTGGAGGCGAATACAGGTAAATCGGTTGCTGTTTGGGTAGACATCGCACGTGGCACAGGCATTGAAAAGCATAAACCACTTGTGGAGTACTTGAAACAGGAGCAAGGTCTCACGCATGGCTATGCCAATTTTGTTGCTCTTGAGGCATTGGCAAAGCAAGAGGACCCGGCGCGAGGGAGTGAAGACCTTGTGGCAGTTCAGTATGCAACAAAGCCCAACCTGAAGCCACTTTATGACAAGCTGGTCGCCGCAATAGGGGCATTTGGGGAGGATGTGGACTTCTCGCCAAAGAAAGCCTACGTTAGCTTGAGGAGAAACAAGCAGTTTGGAATTCTGCAGCCCACTACCGCGCAAAGATTGGATGTTGGGCTTGTTTTGAAGGATACCTCTGCGGAGGGGCGCTTGGAAGCCTCTGGTAGTTTCAATACGATGCTTACGCACAGAGTGCGTGTCAACAGTCTTGACGAGATCGACAGCGAACTTTTGGGGTGGCTCCTTCAAGCCTATTCCAGTGCTTAGAGTGGGGGAGCATTTTTGCTCTCCTCTCGCCCTGTTTACGGTATTATCAGGTAGAATGGTGATAGTTTCCCCTTGTGAAATCGGCTTGACTCCCAACGGTGGGACTGTTTGTCAAAACTTGGGAGTGGGAGATGAGGAAGGCAATAATGACACCGAACCACTCTGAACTGAAAGCCCCTCTGCACGCGGCTCCTCCTTTAAGCCGTGCTACCATGCCTGCTCCCGCTCCCTATCGTGCCATTACCCTGCGTGCTGTCCTTTTGGGCTTATTGTTGACGATCCCAAACACCTTTTGGATCACGGTAGTGGAGGTGCGTTGGTATACACTGGACGGAACCAGCCTCCCCCTCTTTATCACGCCAATTTTCTTTTTGTTTTGGATAAAACTGGCGAACATGGCGATTCAGCGTTACCTTCCAAAAATCGCGCCACGCCTCATGCTTACCCAAGCCGAGATGCTCACTATCTATGTATTTCTTGTGATCGGGACACTCCTCGCTGGGCATGATATGTTTCAAAACCTGTTTGGCGCGATTGCCCATGCCGATAGGTTTGCTACACCGGAGAACAACTGGAGGAGCCTCTTTTTTGCGTTCCTTCCGAAGTTTTGGTTGGTGCGTGATCCAACGGCACAATCGGGGTTTTTTCAAGGGAGTGTGTCCCCCTATAGCCCGCAATATTGGCAACCGTTTGTGGGTCCGTTGTTTTGGTGGACGCTCTTTATCGGTACACTCATTGGAATCTGCTTCTGTTTTAATATTCTCATCCATAAGCATTGGGCAGATCACGAACGGCTCTCCTTTCCCATTATACAGCTTCCCCTTGCGCTTACGAGTGAGACCGTTCCGGGGCTTGCTGGCGGGCTATTGAGCAGTAAGATGTTGTGGATTGGGTTTGGGCTTGTTGCCGTGATAGATAGTATCAACGGGTTGCACTACCTCTTTCCGTCCTTGCCTTACCTAGAGATGGTGAAGCTCTATAACGTTGGGCAGTTCCTCACATCACGCCCTTGGAATGCTGCCACGGCATTGAATACGTCTTTGTACCCTTTTGCGATTGGTCTCGCCTTTTTTGTACCTCTTGATCTGCTCTTCTCGTGTTGGTTCTTCTTTTTGTTGCGTACTGGGTTTCAGGTATTTGGGGCGGCCGCCGGGCTGGATGGACCCGGCAGTGCCGGCTTTCCCTACTTTCCACAGCAAGCGAGTGGGGCTTGGATTGCTATGGGGCTGACGATTGTTTGGGCACTACGTACCCAACTTAAAACCGCGTGGAAGACTGCCTTTAGCCCAATGGTGGGGGATCGTGCCTCCGATGGTGCATTGACACGGCGCCAGTATCGTGGCGCATTTATTGGACTAGGGGTGGGAGTCCTGTCTCTTGCAGGGTTCTCGTACCAGATTGGGCTAACTCCTCTCGTCGCTATTCTCTTCTTCGGTTGCTATTTTCTGCTTGCAATTACGATTACTCGCGTGCGTGCCGAGCTTGGAACACCGCATGAAATCTATTTTGTGAATCCACGCCTGATGCTTGTGACACTCTTTGGTAGCCAAGCGTTAGGGGCACAAAATCTGACAGCACTCTCTGTGATGTATTGGTTTAATCGGGGCTATCGTTGTCACCCTATGCCAAATCAGATCGAAGCGATGCAGATGGGGCAAGTGGCACGCATTCGTTCCAATGGAATGCTTTGGCTCATTGTCTTGGCTTTGATATGGGGAACTGCGGCTGCCTACTGGGCAAACCTACACGTTACATTTACGGCAGGAGCGACGGCTAAGGCAGTGGGATTCAAGCAGTGGGTGGGAAGTGAGAGTTACGGGCAGTTGCAAGGCTGGATACAGACTCCGGTTCGCACCAATCCGCTTCAGCTTGTCTATACGGCAGGTGGGTTCTTATTGGTGCTGTTTTTGCGGGTTATGCGGGGCAACTTTCTTTGGTGGCCCTTCCATCCTGCGGGGTATGCGCTTGCAGTATCGTATGCTCTCGACTATTTCTGGTTCTGTTTCTTTGTGGCTTGGGTCGCAAAATACCTCATCATCCGTTTTGGAGGCATGAAGGCGCATAATGCCGCGATGCCGTTCTTTTTGGGGCTAACATTGGGAGACTATGTCGTTGGATCGATCTGGGCACTCTATGGACCCCTCAACGATCTTCAGACCTACAAGATATTCCTGTAGGCGTGTGGTATCCTCTTGGAGGAGACTGAAGGACAGCCTTTCAGGTTCGTTTTACCCTTGAAAGCGAAACCTTATTCGCTTTCCTTTTTGAGAATTGTGCAAAGATATTTACCGTATCGGTAATATCAGGTAAAATACCTCGGTTTTCACATAGATTTCAAAATGCGTCTCCACGCTTTCGTTTGCTTCTATTCAGAGAGACGGACACAGGCAGACGCCTAATTGTGCAAAGACGCAAGAGAGAAGGAGCATTTTTACAGATGTCCAAACGGGTATACCTGTTTGAAGAGGGCGACAAGACCATGCGTGACCTGCTCGGTGGTAAGGGAGCCAACCTCGCCGAGATGACCAAGATCGGTCTGCCTGTCCCCCCCGGATTTACGATCACAACCGCGACTTGTAATGAGTACTACGACAATGGCAAGCAGTTCCCTGCGGGACTCATGGAAGAGGCGAAAGCCGCTATCGTCGCCGTTGAGCAGCAGATGGGGCGTTCTTTTGGTGGAAGCGAGAGACCTCTTCTCGTCTCCGTTCGCTCTGGTGCAAAGTTTTCTATGCCTGGAATGATGGATACCGTCCTCAACTTGGGCTTGAACGCGACGACTATTGCGGCTCTCATTGCCGAAACAGGGAATGCCCGTTTCGTCTATGATGCCTATCGTCGTTTCATTATGATGCTCTCGGATGTCGCTTTTGGGCTGAGCAAGCACCATTTCGACAACGATATTTTTCAAGCATACAAAGTGAAAAAAGGTGTCACCAACGATCTCGAACTCGATGCGGATGACCTCAAAGTGATTTCGGAGCAGTTCTTGCAGTATGTGCGCGATCATGCTGGACGCGAATTCCCCTCAGACCCATTTGAGCAACTCCAACTCTCCGTAGAGGCGGTTTTCCGCTCTTGGAACAATGATCGTGCTATCGTATATCGTCGCACCGAGAAGATTCCTGATGAGATTGGAACTGCGGTCACGATCCAGAGCATGGTCTATGGAAACTCTGGGGACGATTCGGGTACGGGGGTTGCCTTCACTCGTGATCCCTCGAACGGCGAGAACGCGATGTATGGTGAATACCTGATGAACGCTCAGGGCGAGGATGTTGTGGCTGGTGTTCGCACTCCGGTTCCTATCTCCGAGCTTCAGAAGCAGAACCCAGAGATTTACGACCAGTTTATCGCTATCTCGAACCGCTTGGAAGATCACTTCAAGGATATGCAAGACCTTGAGTTTACCATTGAGCACGGGCGTCTGTTTATGTTGCAGTGCCGCGTTGGAAAACGAACCGGTCCTGCCGCAGTTCAAATCGCTGTGGATATGGTGAAAGAGGGTTTGATCTCGGAGAAAGAGGCTGTGAATCGTGTTACTGGATCACACCTCGATCAACTGCTTCACCCCCGTATCAACCCCGATCTTTTGAAGGGTGCCGAACTTCTGGCTGTTGGCTTGGCAGCCTCTCCTGGAGCGGCTGTGGGTAAGATTGTCTTTGACGCCGACACCGCCGCTGAATTGGGTGGCAATGGTGGCAAGGGTGAAAAAGTCATCCTTGTTCGTGACGAAACCAACCCTGATGATGTTCATGGAATGCTTGCAGCGCAGGGCGTATTGACGGCACGTGGTGGGAAAACCTCCCACGCGGCAGTCGTTGCGCGTGGATTTGGTATCCCCTGTGTGGCAGGAGCAGAGACCTTGAGGGTGGATGCTGAAGCCAAAACAGTTACCGTGAGTGGGGTAGTGCTTCATGAAGGAGACACGATCTCCGTAGATGGTTCCACTGGAGCGGTCTACAACGGCGCACTTCAGCTTATCGCGCCGGAGGTGAGTGGGGCTTTTGGTGAGTTGATGGCGTGGGCTGACAGTTTCCGACGTCTGAAAGTTCGCACCAATGCCGACAATCCCCGTGATGCACGACAGGCTGTGGCACTCGGTGCGGAGGGGATTGGACTCTGCCGAACGGAGCATATGTTCTTTGAGCCTGAGCGTCTTCCCATCGTTCAAGAGATGATCTTGGCGAAGGATGAGGCTATTCGACAGAGTGCTTTGGATCGCTTGCTCCCCATTCAACAGAAGGACTTTGAGGGCATCTTTGAGGCAATGGACGGTAAGCCCGTCACTATTCGCTTGATCGATCCCCCTCTCCACGAGTTTCTACCACACCATGAGACATTGATCGCAGAGATCGCGCTCTTGGAGGCTCAGGGACACCATCATAAGGAGCTGGAAGCCAAGCGCGAGATGCTGGATGCAGTAAACCGTATGCGCGAATCCAACCCGATGATGGGACTTCGTGGCTGTCGCCTCTCTATCGTAATGCCGGGTATCGTGAGAATGCAGACCCGCGCTATCTTGCAAGCCGCCGTGGAGTGCAAGAAGCGTGGTATTGAGGTTCTGCCTGAGATCATGATCCCACTCGTTGGGCATGTCAACGAACTTCGCACGGTTCAGAACAATCTGGAGCGTGTGGCAACGCAGGTTATCGCAGAGAGTGGGATCACGCTTGATTACAAGTTTGGAACCATGATCGAGATTCCTCGCGCGGCTCTTATTGCAGACAAGCTGGCAGAGTATGCTCAGTTCTTCAGCTTTGGAACTAACGACCTCACACAAATGACCTTTGGGTACTCTCGTGATGATGCCGGTAGCTTCCTCGTTCCTTATCTGGAGCAGAAGATTCTTGCCACTGATCCCTTCGAGACACTGGATCAAGATGGTGTGGGTCAACTGATGAAGATGGCAGTCGCCAGTGCTCAGACCGTTCGACCCGACATCAAGCTCGGTATCTGCGGGGAGCATGGTGGTGATCCTGAGAGTGTGAAATTCTGTCACCGAATCGGGCTGGAGTATGTCTCTTGTTCTCCGTTCCGTGTGCCGATTGCCCGGCTTGCAGCAGCGCAAGCGGCGATTGGTGGCGGTAGTGAGCGCGACAAGTAGGTATTTGCTACGTTCGTGCGGAAATAGAGCACAGGCGGGCATATTGCCCGCCTGTGCTCTATTTTTATTGGAGGTTTTGAACCAATGGCGACAAAGGATATACTCTCAGAAGAGATAGGCGACGGGCATCTGTCGCTTCTGATTGCGATGCTGGAGGATAACACCGTTCAGTGGAGGGAGGCGAGCGGGGCGTTATCACAGGAAGAAGTGTGCTGGCAACCCCATTCTGGTTGGCATAGTATTGGTGCGGTGATACTTCACAATGCAGAGGTTGAGGCATATTGGCTCCATGAGGTTATTACAGGGGAGTTGATTCCGGCGGAACTGAGTGCCCGATTGCTTTCAGAAGAGATCGACCAGGGAGCAGGCAAGTGGCCCGTTCCACCTTCGCAACCACTGTCATGGTACTATGCCATACAGGATGAAGTTCGCATGAAGACACGACAAATTTTGCATGAATTGCACGATCCGCTCGCTCTCTATGGAAAAGATCGCAAATTTACATTGCGCTGGTTGCTTCATCACGTTATCACACATGAAGCTTACCATTGTGGACAGATGGCACTGCTAACATTACAGTACAACTCCTCTCAAAAAGGGAAGTAGGATTCGTAAGGTTCTGCAAGAGGAGGTTCGATATGAGAAGGTTGACTTGGATCGTTTTCGTGCTTTGTGCTTGGAGCATTGGCGCCACTGCCCAAGAGGGCAATGATACCGTGATAGCACGTGTTAATGGTGCTCCCATCCGGCAAGGGGAATTGTTTCGGCGGCTATTGCGCTTGCAGGGCTCCGATTTTATTTTGTCCTCCTCTCCTCTCGCATTTCGGAATGGGAATGCGGGCGAATTGGTGCTTCAGAACTTGATCAATGAACGATTGGTGCTTGAATGGGGGGAAAGAACCAAGGATATTCCTGCCGATGCCGAGTTGGACGCCGAAGTGGAACGCGCCAAAGCAGTACCTAGTATTCGGATCGCAATCAATAAGAGACTCTTCACAGAGGAGTATTTGCGCTATGAACTCAAAGTACAACTTACACGCTTCAACATCGCTACTGTGGCGGTGAGTGCCGCCCCTGAAGACGTAGAAGCGTTCTATAAGAAGAACGCATCTCGTTATACTATTCCTGAACGATGGGGGCTTTCGGTCATTCGGACGGTAGAGATGCAAACGATGAACCTCGTTCTCAAAGAGCTGAAAGAGGGCAAGAGCTTTGAGAGCCTCGCAAAAAAATATTCGGATGAAAAGCAAACGGGGCAGAATGGTGGGGATATGGGGATCGTCTCAGCGAATGACGCAGGGCTTCCGGCAAATGTTCGAGCCGCGATTAAACCGTTGAAGCTAGGCGATGTGTCTCCCGTTACAACACTGGAGGTTGCGCGTTCGGATGGCAAGGGCAACCTCACTTCTTGGGTGATTTTTCGCCTCACCACGCGCTTGCCGGAAGCCGTCACACCTCTCGACAATATCCGTAAGAGTGTGGAGAGGGAGTTGCTTTTGGAGAAAGCAGGGGGCTTCGCAACCGCAGACAAAAAGATCGCGGAGTATCGTCTCTCGGCGAAAATCGAGGTAATGCTTCCGGGCTTCACAGAATTGGGTAACAACTAGACGGCATGGGCATGGCTTTCATAGCCGTCGGAATTATGCGAAGGCGGACTGTAACTCTGTAAAGAATCTTGGAACCGCCTCGTCGGCTGGCTCTTGATCCTCGTATTCTACGGCAATCCAACCACGGTAGTTTGCATTGTCCAGTATTGTGCGTACTGTTTTGTAGTCTACGGGGAAATGTGTTCCTGTCTCTGCACCTCTTGCTGTCACTTTGGCATGTGTCGCGACGGAGTAGGGGGCAACGATCTCAATTTCGGGATAGATGTTACCGACAAAATTGCCCATATCTGCATTGATCCCAAGTCCTTTGTGATCAACAGCGTGATAGAGGCGTAGGACATCGGCTCCCGTTGCCGTCAATCCGTCATGGTTTTCAAGTGCCAGCAGAATTCCACGTTCCCAAGCGTATTCCGCGCACTCTTTAAGGGCTTCCGCAACGTTTTGGAAAGCCTCTTCGCGAACGGTCTCTTTGTTGAGATGACCCGCAAATACTCGAATGGTTGGTGCGCCCAAAACTACGGAGTGATCGATCCAGCTTTTGGTCATGTCAACGTGCTTGCGTCGCTCCGTGGCGTCGGTATTCGCGAAGTTGTTACCAACTGCCGTACCGGATATGAGGACTCCCTCTTTGTGGCAAAACCGCTTGACCTCATTGAGATAGCTTCGCTCTGTGGTGGCAAAATAGTAGGAAGTCAGCTCAACACCATCAAAGCCGATCTCACGACATAATTGGATAAAGTCGAAAAGAGAGAGCGTACCGGCTTGTAGGGCTTGGCGGTAAGAATAGGCACAACAGCTAATTCGCATGGGGTTTACCTCTAAAGTCTATGATTAGAGGTCTATTCTGCACGAGGTTCTGTTTCTCCTTGCCGAAACGGTATTGTATTTTCTCTCGTTGCTGGTATAATCTATTCCAGTTAATTTTGACTTATTGCGTACTCCTCGTCACGTAGCGATTGGTGATAACAAGTGACGAACAGGATGACAAGAAAGAGGACAATCGATGCGTTATCCTATCGGTTTTACCATGGCGCAGGCACGACACCGTAGTAAGATGGAGCGTGCTGGGCATAAACGATACCCCACGGTTCTCATGCTAGAACCTCTCTATACCTGTAACCTCGCCTGTATTGGCTGCTCTGTAGAGCGACATACAGGAAAGTTGAAGGATCGCATGTCGCTTGAGACGTGCTTTAAGGCGGTTGATGACTGTGGCGCACCCATCATCAATATTTGTGGTGGTGAGCCTACGCTCTACCCTGAATTGAAAGAGTTAGTTGAAGGGCTTATCGCACGGGGCAAGTACATCATTATCTGTACCAACGCGATCAAGTTGGAAGAGAAGGTTTTCGATGTCATTCCGCCAAGCCCGCACCTCTTTTTAATGATTCACCTAGATGGGATGCGTGAGACGCATGATTATGTTTGCAACCGTGCGGGCGTTTTTGACAAGGCAGTAGACGCCATACGCAAAGCACGTGAGCGGGGCTACTACACCTTCATCAACACGACTGTCTACAAAGAGACGCAGGTTGAGGAGGTTGAAGACCTTTGCAAAATGGTTGATGAGTTGAACGCGAACGGTATTCTGATCTCTCCTGGTTATGAGTACGAGAGTGTGGACCGTGAAATCTTCTTGACCAAAGAGCAGATTCATACCAAGTTCAAAAAGATCAAGGACTTCTCCCCCAAGTATAGGGTCAATGCTACCCCTATGTTCTTGGAGTTTGCGGCAGGGATGCGTGAGCTTCCTTGCGCCCCTTGGTCCACCGTGAACTATACCCCGATGGGTTGGAAGGCTCCCTGCTATTTGGTGGGTGATGCTGGCTTCCATAAGGAGTATAGTTCCTTCTGGAATGATACGAACTGGGAGTACTGGGAATCTCGTCAAGACCATCAGTGCCAAAACTGCAAGATGCACAGTGGGTTTGAGCATAGCGCGGTTGCAGAGGCGATGAAATCCATGAAGGGGATACTTCAGCTTGCAACATGGTCAATGAGCAAGTAGGCAAGCTGTTTTGAAAGCACTTGTAACGGGCGGAACGGGCTTTGTTGGCTCTCATGTGGCACGTCTATTGGTTGAGCGAGGAACTTCTGTGCGGGCATTGGCACGCCCGAACAGTCGAAAAGAGAACTTGCTTTCTCTTGATCCGCGCCTTTTGGAGATTGTGTCGGGCGATCTGTGCGATCCTGCGTCCTTGCAAAACGCTATTCAAGGTTGTGATGCGCTTTACCATGTTGCTGCAGATTATCGGCTTTGGGCGCGTGATCCGCAGGAGCTTTACCGCACCAATATCGAGGGGACGCGAGCTTTATTGCAGGTGGCTTTGGAGGCTGGAGTCTCCAAAGTCGTCTATACGAGCACTGTCGGGGCTTTAGGTATCCCAAAAGATGGGACACTGGGCAATGAGACGACGCCCGTTTCTGAGACAAGTATGATCGGGCACTACAAGCGGTCGAAGTTTCTTGCCGAGCAGGAGGCGCGTTCGTTTGTTGAGAAGGGTTTACCTGTCGTCATTACGAACCCAAGCACTCCCGTGGGAGAGCAGGATATTAAACCTACTCCAACAGGGCAGATCATTGTCGATTTTTTGAATCGTAGGATGCCTGCCTATGTCGATACAGGCTTGAACTTGATCGATGTGCGAGATGTGGCGGAGGGGACTTTGCTTGCGGGGGAACGTGGGAAGCCCGGTGAGCGATACATACTTGGAAATCGGAATCTGTCGTTGCAACAGATATTGCAGATGCTTGCCGAGATAACAGGTATTCCTGCTCCGAGGGTGAAAATGCCCTATGCCGTTGCTTATGTGGCGGTAGGAATTGAAAACCTTGTGGCGACAAAACTGCTCCATCGTGCTCCCGCGCACCCTTTTGAAGGGGTGAAAATGGCGAAGTATCAGATGTTTTTCGATGCGTCCAAAGCGGTGCATGAATTGGGACTGCCTCAATCCCCTGTTGATGAAGCATTGCGACGGGCAGTCGTTTGGTTTCGTGCCAATGGGTATGTAAAGTAGCATTGACGACGCGCACTGCGTCTATTCTCCGGTCTTTCAAACCGGAAGGAGCTAGGATAGTTGAAGACGAAACGTAAAGTGATTATGGCAAAAGAGGTTGGCTTCTGCTTTGGTGTGAAGCGAGCCATTAACCTGACACGGCAGGCACTTGCGGAGAAGCAAGAGGTCTTTATTTTGGGTGATCTTGTGCATAACAAGCGTGTTACCGATGAGCTGGAGGGTAAGGGGCTTCGTAAGGTCGATGAATACGAGGGTGAAAAGGGCGGAACCATGATCATTCGGGCGCATGGGCTGCCGAAGGCTAAAATTCAAGAGGCGCACGCACGTGGGATTGAGATTGTCGATGCCACTTGTCCCATTGTTTTGCGGGCGCAGGAAGCCGCCCAGACTCTGGAGCAAGATGGGTATCAGGTTGTGATTATTGGGGATCATAATCATGCCGAGATCAAGGGTATCTGCGGGGCACTGCAACAGCCAGCACTCGTGATAGACAATATTGAGGAGCTTTATGAGGCGAAGGCGCAGTACAAGCTGATGCGGAAAATTGGGGTTATCTTTCAGACGACGCACGCCCTGGAACTGTGCAATAAGATCGTGAACGAGATGCTGATGATGTGCAAAGAGATACGGATCATCAATACGATCTGTCGTCCTGTGCAGAACCGCCAAGACGACGCGATTCAACTGGCGCAAAAAGTCGATATGATGATCGTTGTGGGTTCTCGCACAAGCGCGAACACGATGGAACTCGCGGCACTGTGTCGCCACTATAATCCTAAGACGGTTCATGTTCAGAGTGCTGAAGAGCTACTTCCAGAGATATTTGTGGATTCTGCGGTGATCGGGTTGGCTTCGGGGCTTTCAACACCGGAAGACCTTGTTGAGGCGGTTAAGGTGAAGCTTTTAACGTGGGATGCGGAAGCGATACCCGTGTTGAACGCGGTCTAGGTTTGAATGTCAGCAGACGCTTTACGCCCTAACGCGCACGTGCTTTTTGCTCTTCCCGACGAGGCGAAGCCATTTTTTGGTGTTGCTGGCTCTCTTTGTGGTTCTGTGACGGTATCGGGTGTTGGAGCCAAAAACACGGAAGTTGCTGTACACAAAATAGTAGAACGTTATGGTAATGCAGGTTCGCTCATCGTCATTGGCTTTTGTGGTGGCTTGGTTTCCGAGGCTGTTGTTGGAAGCCTTGTCGTCGTGGAGAGCGTCTGTACTGCTAACAGAAATGGTGAAGTGCTTAAGGCGGACTCCCTGTTGTTAGAGGCAGCGGAGTCCGTTCGTATAACCGGCAGTCGTATGCTCCGAGGGGCGATGGTGTCTGTGCCTCGCGTTTTGGTCTCTGTGGAAGAGAAAGCCCAGTGTCATCGGGAATCGGGCGCAATCGCAGTGGATATGGAGACCTACTCGGCGGCACGCACGGCAAATGAGTGTGGATTGCGGTGGATGGGGGTGCGGGTGGTTACAGATGGCGCGGAGCAACCTCTTCCCATTGACTTTAACGCTTTTGCTGATGAATGTGGCAACCCAGATAGGGGGAAGATAGCCATGGGGGTTCTACTCCGACCGTGGTTAATTCCGAGTTTGATTCGCTTGGGCAGACACTCTTCGCGTGGAGCCCGACTGCTGAAAGAGTTCCTCGTTCCCTTTTTGAATACATTTCCGGGATAACTGATGAAATCCTCACTTCTTTTAACGACAGCGTTGTCTCTCCTGTGCATCGTGGTATCTCTATACCCTTGCAAGGCGCAACAGGAATCGCTTGGCTTGGAGGAGGTTTTACGTCTTGCATTGAAGGAGAGCCACCAAGCGGTTCTGGCACGCCTGACAAGGGAGGCGAACCTCGTGAAAGTAGAGCGTGAAAAGCCCAATGGGCGTCCCACTTTGGACGTTACTGGCTCTGGTACGACGCAAGGCTCAAGAGTCACCTTTCCCCGTGTGAATGGAACCAACGCTGTCTTTCTTCCCGATACCTATGCGAGACTCGACTTCACATTTGAGCAGGTGCTGTACCGCCCCGGCTATGCCGAAGCTAAACATCGGTATCTGGCGCAACGTGAGAGCGTCGATTGGGACTATCGTAAGGAGTTGTACGAGGTTATTCTTGCGGTTCGTAAAGCCTACATCGATTGGTTTCGGGCAGGCGCGGGGATACAAATAGCACAGGATGCCCTCGCTTCGGCAGAGCGTTATTCTGCCCTTATCCGAAAGCAGATCGAATCTGGACTGGCGAAGCCTGTGGATATGCTGACGGCTGATGCCCAATTGGCTGAGGTGCAAACGGAGCTTCGGAAGGCAGAGAACGGGCGGGTATTGGCACTGGCAAACCTGAACAGGTGGCTGAATAGTGCGTCTCTTGCCCCGCGCACTCTAAAGCAATTCTCTCTTGAACCCACTATTCCAACCTCTCCAGATGCCGCTATTGAGCTTGCACTTCAGAGACGCCCAGAGATTCTCTCCCTCGTACAGAACCTGAAATCTTCTCGACTCGGTATTTCGCTAGCGAAACTTCAGAATCATCCGACGTTTAGTCTTCGCTGGCAATGGGTACGACAAACCCCTACTGCGCTCATGCCCGAAAACTATATGGCGACCACTCTTGAGATGCGTCTGCCATTTTGGGATGGTGGGCGTAAGAACCTAGATGTAATGGAGGCGAAGGCACAAACCAACCGCTTGGAGGTTATGGTGGAGAATGTAAAGCAGGGGATTGCGCTGGAAGTGCGCTCTGCATGGTTCAAATTGCGTGAGAGTGCCGATCTGCGGGAGCTGAGTTTGCCCCAATTGGTAGAAGCAGAAGGGTTGGAACGGGTTGCTGAGGCGGCGTATCGGGTGGGCAAGGGGACTGCGCTTGAACTCCAAGAGGCACAACGGAAAACGCGCATGGCGCGGACGAGACGCACGCAAACGCAGTATGATGTTCTCACAGCGGTTGCAGAATTTGAGCACTCCTATGGAGAGACAACCCTCTCTTCGTATATTCTGTCAGATCTGAAACGAGGTAAGCCGTGAAAGGGCGATTCCTTGTTGGAGGCGGCGCAGTATTTCTTTTTTTGCTTTTTTTGCTAGCCATTCAGATGCGTCCTAGAGCGGTGGGAGAGGTACGTTCTTCGGCACAGGATAATCCTAAGCCGAAACCGCAAGATACGGGCTCGCTAACCTCTTCCAAAGAGAGCGCGGTTACCTCGGACAGCGAATCTGCGTTTCGACTCACAGGCACAGTTACGTCTAGCTCCAAGTCCGCCCTCTCTATGCGAATGCCCGCTCGAATTGTGACGGTTTATGTTGTTGAGGGACAGTCTGTTCAAGCACAAGCACCACTCATTCAATTGGATGCTTCCGATGTTATAGCGCAAGAGCGAACTGCAATGGAGGCGGTGAATACGTCAATCTCGCAAAGGCAGAGGGCAGAGGTTGGTAAGTCCGCGCAAAAGGTAAAAGCCGATTCCGACATCGCTACAGCCCAAGCGGGTTTGCGTCAGGCACAGATTAAATTGCAGCAGGCAAAGATAGCGAAAGAGGCTCTGGTTTCTGACATTGAGACGGAGAAACGTTTGGCAGAAGAGGGGATTAAGAAAGCGGATGAGGGCGTGAAACTGGCGAAGCGCACCCGCCAAAGCCTTGAAGAGCTTGCCAAAGTTGGTGGTGTGGCACGGAATGATCTGGAAGCGGCAAGAAACCAAGAGCGTATCGCTGTTTCTGATCTTTCTACTGCACGGACACAGCGAAAGCGTTTGGATGCGGGACCTTCCCGTGAACTGTCTTACCGAATTTCCTTGACAGAGAAAGACATTGAGACGGCAACTGAAGGGGTTCGACAGGCAGAAGAGGGGGTTCTTAGCGCAAAACAGGGGCGTAGCGCCATTCTCGCCACGGCAGAGAGGGAGATAGCGACGGCTCAAGCGGGTGTCGTTCAAGCGCGTTCTGTGGTTGCCGGGCTTCAGGAGGCACGGAGCGCATTTCGGCTGGTCGCACCCATATCCGGTATTGTGACAGGACTTCAAGCACGCAATGGGGAGACCGCTCAACCCGGTATGCCACTCCTGACTGTAATTTCCACGCAAAGACTTCATATTGAGGCACTGGCAACGGCACAACATTTGGCGAAGCTGCATCTTGGAATGAAAGGTACGGTGCAGTTCGACACACTACCTAAACGGGTATATGGTATCGTTTTGAAGGAGTTGCCTGTTGTTGCAGAACCAGATGGGCGCACGTTCCGTGTCAAATTTGATTTTATGGAGAGAGTGAATGTTGTGCCAGGGCAAATTGCTCGCCTTCTCTTCGTCTCTTCAGTATTAAAGCCATAGGGCTGGCATTCTCTCCGCCCTAGATTGTCTCTAAATCGCTATGTGGTTTACCCGACTCGCTATCGCTCGCCCATTGCTTATCTGGATGGCACTGCTCGCAATCGCAGTGCTTGGGCTACGCGCTTGGTCGCTCCTTCCCGCTGAACTGAACCCCCGTGCCGATATTCCAATTCTTATGGTCTCGACTGTCTACCCCGGTGCGAACTCGATCAAGGTTGAGTCACAAGTCACGAAGCCCCTCGAAGAGGCAGTAGGCACGACTCCGGGTGTAAAAGAGGTCTCCTCAAACTCTCAGGCAAACATCTCGGTGATTAGCGTTGAGTTTCAAGAGGGGAGCAATATTGAATCGGCAATATCGAATGTGCGAAGCCGCATCGATGCCATTCGCTCTCAGCTGCCCTCGGAACTTACCTACCCTGTGGTCGCAAAACTCGATATAAACGCACGTCCTGTGGTGCAGTTGGGAATGAGCAGTCAATCGGTTTCTTTGCGTGAACTGCGAGGGTTGGCAGATAATACCATTCGCCCACGCTTGGAGCGTGTCGGGGGCGTGGCATCTGTTCAAGTGGTTGGAGGAACGCAACGTGAGATTCAGGTTGATATTGATCGGGAACGCCTTGCTCAGTATGGTATCACCATTGCGGATGTCGTAAACTCGTTGAAGGCGGCAGGAAAAGATATTCCAAGTGGGAGTGTGCATCGGGACAGCAGTGCAACGAGTGTACGCGTGACCGGCGCGTTTACCACTTTGGACGCCATTCGACAGACACAGATACTTGCGCCACAACTGCTTCAATCACAGAGTCAAGCTCGAATGCTGGGGGGAGGGAGCGGATTGCCAACCCCTGCGGTATTGGTATCCGACGTGGCTAGTGTGAGGGATGGGAAGGCAGATCGCTCGGAGATCAACCGTGTGAATGGAGTGGAAGGGATCATGGTTGCGGTCTCACGCTCTTCGGATTCGAATACAGTGCAGGTTGTGGATGGAGTTATGTCTGCCCTCAAGGATTTGCGGGTGTCGCTACCCTCCGACCTCTCGGTGGTTTTACTAAATAACGATGCAACGATGGTGCGTTCGGCGCTGGAAGATGTGAATGTCAGCCTTGTGCTTGGATCGGTTTTGGCGATGGTGGTGGTTTTGCTCTTCCTCCATAATTTCCGTGGCACAATCATCGTGAGTATTGCCATTCCCACGTGTATTATTGCGACATTCTTGGTGATGTGGGCATCAAACTTTACCTTGAATCAGATTAGCTTGTTGGCTTTATCGCTCTCCGTTGGCATACTTGTGGACGATTCTATAGTGATTTTAGAGAGTATCACGCGCCATCTTGGTATGGGGGCAACGCCGAAAGAGGCGGCAATCAAAGGGCGGAGCGAAATCGGTTTTGCCGACTTGACGACGACGCTTGTAGACGTGGTTGTTTTCGTTCCTATAGGGTTTATGGGAGGAGTAGTTGGCAGTTTTTTCAAGGAGTTTGGGCTGACAATTGCGACGGCAACCCTGCTTTCCTTGGTGGTTTCGTTTTCGGTCACGCCAATGTTGGCGGCGCGTTGGTATCGTTCTGGGGAGAACTTAGAGGCACGTAGGGGACTGTTCCTGCTTCTTGAGAGGTTGTATCGGGGCATGGAGCGTCTCTATCGTGGACTGATCGGGTGGGCACTAGCGCATCGGCTCGTGGTGTTTGTGAGTGGTACCCTCTTCATGATCGTGAGCATGCTTGTGGCGTTGCCACGACTCGGAACAGAGTTTATGCCCGGTATCGATCAGGGGCTAATCACGATTGACATTCAGATGCCTGCCGGCACAAGCCTCGGAACGACGGACGCCGTTGCAAAGCGAGTTGAGGTACAAGTGAAGCCTATTGTGGAGGTTCAATCGCTCGTCACGAATGTTGGACAAGTGGTGGGGGGCTTTGGTACAATCCCGAAACAGGGTGAGGATTTTGCTCAGGTGACAGTTCTGCTGAAGAGCAAGCAAAGTATGATCGGCGCGCTCTTTGGGCAGAAAAACACACGCGCCCGCTCCGATGAGAGTGTTGCGATAGAGTTGCGCCAGAAGTTGAGCGCACTTGCCAAAGAGAATAAAGCAGAGATTGCCTCTGTTGCTGTCCGTTCCATTCAGGGGCTACAGCGCGGTATTCAGTTCCAGTTGGACGGTCAAGATTTGACTTCACTCTTTCAGTATGCACGAACGGTTAAAGAGAAAATCGCCTCCATTCCCGGTGTCATTGATCCACAACTCTCGGTGCGAACGGGACAGCCAGAGATCACTGCTGTTGTGGAGAGCCGTAAGTCTTCTGAGTTTGGAATTCCGGTAAACCTGGCGGGGAGCATCGTTCGTGATTCACTGACAGGCAATACGGATACGATTTATCAAGAGGCAAATCACGACTACCCGATCCGTATTCGGCTACAAGAGGATCAGCGAAACAGCCTAACGGATATTCAGAATATGGTTGTGGGAAGCGATCCGAATGGAGGGAATCAGCCGATTCTGCTCTCGGATGTGGCTACCATTGAGAGGCAAGTCGCGCCGGCGAACATTGAACGGCATAACGGTTTACGCTCTGTAATGGTGACCGCGAACCTGAGTGCAGAGGGGGCATTGAATGATGTTGCAGGAGGCTTTCGGAAGGCACTGGATTCCGTTCCACATGAAGGGATAACCTATAGCGAGGCAGGAGATGCGAAGGCAATGGTGGAGAATGTACCCCATTTTGTTTTTGCATTGGGCTTGGCGGTTATTCTTGTTTATGTGGTGACGGCTTCGCTCTTCAACTCTCTTTTGATGCCTTTCGTAATTATGTTTACGCTTCCTATGGCACTCATTGGGGCGTTTGTGGCGCTGGTGATGACGGGGGATACACTTTCGTTGGTTTCGGGGATCGGGATCATTATGCTTCTGGGGTTGATGGGGCGTAACGCGATTCTGCTACTGGACTACACAAATACGCTTCGGGGACGCGGGGTGGCGAAGCGAGAGGCTCTCATTGAAGCAGGGGCAACCCGCCTGCGCCCGATATTGATGACGACTACCTCTACAATCGTGGGGATGCTTCCCATTGCCCTTCGTATTGGCGAGGCGGCGGAGCTTCGTGCGCCCATGGCGGTTGTTGTGATCGGGGGGCTGTTGGTGTCCACCGTCTTGACGCTTGTAATGATTCCCGTGATCTATTCGTTTTTTGATGATGTTGCCAGCCGCTATAGGCGGCGATTTGGAGAGGGTGACGGTTAATACTAGTGTAACCGATGAGGTATAATGTACGTATAGTTGTTTAGAAGGAGATTGCGAGAGATGAGACGACAATTGAAATTTGGTATTGGGGCGTGTTTCTTGGGAGTTGTATGCCTAATGGCGTTGCGTGGTAGCGCGGACACGCGCTTGGCGGCAAAGCCCTCGAAGGCAAAAGGTGGTGTGACTTTTAGCAAGGGTGTCGCGTCCTTGATCTATGATAAATGTTCTGTGTGTCACCATGAGGGCGAGGTTGCTCCTTTCTCATTGACAAACTACAAAGAGATTAAGAAGCACGGTCAGCAGATAGCATTGATTACGCAAAAAGGGATTATGCCGCCGTGGCGTGCAGAACATGGATTTGGAGAGTTTCTCGGTGAGCGAGTGCTGAGCGACGAACAAAAGCAGATGTTGCAGGATTGGGTGAAGGCGGGAATGCCGGAAGGCAATCCGAACGAAGCCCCGAAGTCTCCCGTTTTTACGAAGGGCTGGCAGAACGGAAATCCTGATCTCGTTGTAGAGTCATCTCAGGGATTCGATGTCGGTGCTTCCGGGGACGATGTGTTTCAATGTTTTGTGATCCCCACAAACTATACCGAGGACCGCTATATATCGGGCGTTGAGGTGAAGCCGGGGAATCGTTCTGTGGTGCATCATGTGCTTGCGTTCTTGGATACAAGTGGTCAGGCGCGAAAGTTGGACGCCGCCGACCCTTCACAAGGCTATTCCTCCTATGGTGGAGTAGGATTTTTGCCTTCGGGTGTGATAGCAGGGTGGGCTCCTGGAAATGAACCCACTAAGTTGCCAGAAGGGATTGGAATACTGCTTCCTAAGGGCGCAGATGTTGTGCTTCAGGTTCACTATCATAAGAGCGGTAAGGCAGAGGAGGATCAGACACGAGTAGGGCTCACTTTCCATAGCAAGCCTGTGGACAAGCGCGTTCGTACCGCGATGGTGATTAACCCGTTCTTCTATATACCTGCTGGAGCGAAGGCGCATGAGGTTCGTGCTAGCACGCCTTTGCCGGGAGATGTCACGCTTATCTCTGTGACGCCTCACATGCACCTGCTGGGGCGGGAGATGACTGTCGTTGCTGAGACTCCTGAGGGGAAGGTTGTACCTTTGGTTCGTGTGTCAAACTGGAACTTCAACTGGCAGATGACCTACGGATTCAAGAACCCAATTTCAGTTCCGAAGTCGACGCAGTTGAAACTCGTGGCGAAGTACGACAACTCGGTGGAGAACCCATTGAACCCTCGCAACCCTCCGAAGGGAGCAAGTTGGGGAGAGCAGACGACCGATGAGATGTGTATCGCTTTCGTGAGTTATCTCGTCGATTCCGAGCATCTCACCAAAGGAGTAGAGGCACCGGGTTTTCCTGACTTTGGTGGTGCTGGACGCCGCCGCAAAAAGTAGTAATTGCCTGACATGCGCCGTTGAGGTTGGGGGCACTCCCTATACCGCGGTTGCAGTACAGAGAGCTAGAGGGCTTGATTGAGACGTAAAATCGTCTCAATCAAGCCCTCATTTTATAGGAATAGACAACTTGTTGCTGAGCAAATGGTGCTTAACTTCTGTCTTTGCTCTTTCATTTTGGAGAAGGGTTGCCCGTTTTGCAGACTGACTTTCCCGCCGCGACTCTGTCCTTAAAAGCCGTCCGCACCCCAGTAGGTGGGAGAGTGTGGCGCGAAGAGTGAGCGCATTAGATTCTGGGTCAAGGGATCACTTGTAAGGCTCTCGGGGGTGGAAATGCCGAAGAGTAGAGCAAAGAAGGCGGACTGCGTGAGGGCTTCAGAGGGATTATCCTCTAGGGTAATCGTGAGGAAGTCACCTGTTGCATTAATTCGTGTAGCACCGTAAGGCGTCTCAAATGTGAGAGAACCCTGTGGGCGCCCGGCTTCTATCCAGCGGTCATTCATGGTGAACGTCAGGCTTTTAAAGAGGTTTGTGGTGTGAAGTAGACGGAACATGGCGGAGCCAGAGGTTCGTGTTTCCACGGATTCTAGGATTTTGGCGAGGGCAGATTGTAGTGCTGGCTCTTTGGGGAGGGATGCGACAAGCCGATGTGTACCCGCCCCCAAGACCCTGCCTGTGACCTCTTCGAGCAATGCCGTGGCAATCGCCTCGGAATCGAGAGGGTCTGATCCGTATTCGATGATACGTGCTTCAACCTCATTTTCATTGTAGGGTACTGCTGAACTGAAATGCCCCACTCGAACATAGCCAACGATCTCCCCTCTGGCACTCTCTGCAACAAAGAGGTTTTCGGGGATTTTGTCGGCAGAGATTCCGATCCAGTCTCTCCAATATGCTTCCGAACGCTGAACGGTGATAGGGCGCGTGGAGTTGTAGATTGAGTAGATTTGGAAGAGGAAAGGCAAGTCTTGAGCATTGGCAAGGCGGACGGTGTAAGGTGTTGTGCTTGGGGAGAAATCGTCTCGAATCTTTCCCGCAAAGAACGTCGCAGGAAGATCACAGTAGCCGAGCCGGGCATAGTAGGGGTTTATGCCGGTGAAGAGGAGGGAGAAATCCATCGCGTCTGCCTCCATGACCTCTATTGCTTTTTTAAGGCATTCGGTATTGTAGCCTTTTCCTCGGTGCTCGGGGAGAGTGGCGACGTTCGCGATACCTCCCATGGTGAGACGATAGTCACCGACTGGAACGATTCGCTTGCAGACCTGAACCGCACTGACCATTTTGCCATCAAGGAGGGCTACAATGGTGTAATAGGGAAGCCACTCAACATCGCCATAGAAATACCGTGAAAAATAGGGCTTGCTGGATTCACCTCCCCATACGGTGCACCAGAGTTGTATTGCCTCTTCACGCTCCTCCTCGCGAATCGCTCGAATCTCCAAACTCATGCTGTTTGTCTCCACCTGTTCAATATTTTCTGGTGTAGTGGTTCCTGTGATGGCAGTCCACAGAGTTCTGTTAGCACCCGCTCTATGCCATGTTCTGCAAGGGTTGCTTGTAGCTTAAGGGTACTGGGATCAGACGGATCGTCGTGTCTCAATGCAGTGACTATCGCGATCACTAATGCTGTTGGCTCTATCCCTTCCAATTCGCACAATCTTGCCGATCCGACCAATCTATCGTCAATTGCCAACTTGCGAATGGGGTCACGGGCTAGGCGCAGGCAGGTATCCCCAAGGCTCCTATTCTCAAAGCGGTGAAGCAGGTCTAGAACGTGATTTTGGTGTGTTTCTGGGTCAAAATGGTGCTTTCGGAGGAGTGCCTCCCCTGTTTCGCGCAGAACATCTGTGAGCAGTGCCCGAATCTCCTCATCTTGTAGCGCCTCATAGCCGAAATTGTAGCCCTTGGAATGCCCCAAATAGCCGAGAATAGCGTGGGCACAGTTATGGGTGTACAGTTTTCGTTCCACATAGGCAAGGAAGTTTGAGACAGGTTCCACACCTGCAATTTTGGGGAAATCTCCGACAATAGCGTTGGCATCTATGGGAAGGCGTTTGTAGGCTTCCACTCGGACACCGAGAATATCCTTTGCTTTCTCCGCTTCTGTTTGGGCAGGAACCATTCGGCTTACTACCGCTTGCACGAAGCCGGTTTTGAGGAGTATGGTGTCACGTTCTGCCTCTGGTAGGTGTTTTGAGACGTGGGTTCGCAGGAGGGAAGCCGCGTCGTGGAGGTTCTCACAAAGAAGAATATTTATCGGTTGAGAATTCTGTCGGTGTCGCAGAATTAGTCCTTGTGCTATGGCGGGCGCAAGGTGGGGCAACACGTTGGCACCAACCGCCGTGCAGACTATCTGGCTAGAGGCTAGCTCACTTGCGATGGCATCCACATCACGACTGTGAATAGCACGAATGGTATTGATGGGAACGTCCTCGGCGTTGTCTCCCACTATCTGAATCGTGTACTCTCCACGGTTATTAATAGCTTGTAGTAGTGGCTCTGCAACATCGGCAAACACGACCTCAAAACCGCTCTCGTGAAAGAGTTGGGCAAGGAAGCCTCTGCCTATGTTTCCGGCTCCAAATTGAATGGCGGTAGGTGTTTTCATGGTAATGGTCATAAGAAACTCACCCGCTCTGGCGAAAGAAGCGGGTGAGGAAAGGTACATGCGGAGGTTCCTATTTGCCGTTTGCGGCGTTTGCTACTGCTTTTGCTACGGCGAGGTATTTGTTTACGGCGTCCCAATCGACGGACTTCAAGAAAGCATCTATGTATTTTGCTCTCCCTGTCTGGAAATCGTAGTAGTAGGCATGCTCGTAGACATCGAGGGCAAGAATGGGAGTGGCGTGCCAAACGGGGAACGTGTTTTGGGCATCGCCGATATAGTTGAAGAAGGTGTTCTCTGTGTAGTCGTGTGCCAACCAAACCCAGCCACGCGCTGCTATGCCTGTTTGTTTCAGGTCGGCAGCCCACCGCTCATAGGAACCAAATGCTTTGTCGATCAAGTCTCCAATCTCGCCTGTGGGCTTGCCACCCTGTCCACCGAGGATGTTGAAGTATATCTCATGGTTCTTGACGCCACCGAGTGCAAATGTGTATTCGACTTTGAGTTCACGAATATCGCTGAATGTCTGGTTGCCTGCTTTCTCGCCGGGAACGCCGAGCTGTGCCAGTTTTTTGCGTATCTCGTTGACTTTGGTGACGTACCCACTGTAGAGTTTATAGTGCTCTTCATGGGTTTTTACACTGATGCCTGCGGGAGCGGTGTTCTTCAGTTTCTCTGGGAAAGGCATGGGCTTCAAATCCCATTTGGCATTTCCTGCGGAGGGTCCATCTGCCGGAGCATCGCCCGCTTGGGCAAATACGGGCTCTGCAAATGTTGCAGCGGCGATACCAGTTCCAATCGCGCCGAGAGCGAAGAGTTGTCGGCGATCCATCTCTGGACTCATGTTTGTGTCTCCTTCAAAAAGATAGGGATGGGAAAATAGGACAGGGGTTGCATTCTTTGTACTCCTTACGCGAAGCGTCGAGCCCATAATTCCCTTATTGTGCTATTTCAGGGCTTTGTGTCTGAAATATTGGGAGTAGGCATCTCCTCCCGTGGCTTGGGTGCTTTCAATATTGCTCTGCGAAGCCTTTTCATGAGTCTACTCTGAACAGAGTGAAAGGGTACTTCTCCCGCCATGAGGCGTGCCGCCCAATAGGTGGCATCTGGATGCTTCACTCCGTAGTGATAGCAGAGGGACGGAAACTGATGAAACAGTTCCGCTACACGCGCTGCGCCGTTAAAGTCCGCTTTGAACTCTTTTTGTACGGCGTCAGCATAGGTTTGTGGCTTGCCTTCGAGTATCGCTTGTGCTGCGAAGTTTCCGCTCTTTATGGCATGGAGTATTCCATCTCCAAAGAGCGGTTGCACGAGACCCGCCGAGTCACCAAGAAGCATGATGCGGTGATTCTTGGTGACAATAGTGTCTAGCCCCTCCCACACGGGAATCGGATGTGCGTGGTAGGTTATGTCGTCTGGTATGGGGAGCTGCAATGTATGCAAGTACGACTGGATGGAGGACTGAAGCAGGTCTTTGATGTTCTTGTCACCGCGTCCCTCGGTGCGCCTCTGCTGAAAGACACCTGCTCCTACGTTAATGTGGCTCTGTTTTGGAAAGACCCACGCGTATCCACGCGGTACAGCCCCGTACTCTAAGTGTATTACCTCTGGACGTAGATCAGGGTGTCCATCGCCCCAGTTGTGGGGTACTTCAGCCTCCATTGCAATACCCATAGTTCGCTTTTGGCGTAGCCCTGCTAGCTTCGCCACTATTCCGTTTGCGCCATCGGCTCCCAGAATATAGTCTGCGGTTGCAGTCCATTCGCCGTGCTTACCCTCTGCCTGAATACGCAAGCGTCCATCGGCTTCTTGCGTAATCTCTTTGAGTGCGGCTCCTTGGATTAGGGTGGCTCCTGCTCGAACCGCGCGTTCTGTGAGTGCATTATCAAAAATACTTCTTTGTACCATCCAGAGCGAAAGTGGAGGCTCCTCCGCATTCCGATTCACAGGGTGGAGGCAGGCGTCTTGGAAGTGGAACGTGTGGCGCATCCATGTGACCTTTTGCTCTACGAACGTACTTGTGTCCAAGTTTGGGTATGCGTCTAAATCGAGGGCGACACCCGTTGTTATGGACATACCTCCACCACACGTTTTATGGCGGGGAAGCGTCTGTTTCTCCAAGAGGGCGACGTTTGCCCCACCTTTGGTGAGCGCATAGGCTGCGGCATTTCCAGCAGGACCTGCACCCACAACTAGAACATCGTAGTGAGCCATGGTTCTCCTTGAGTGCCTACCAATCGTGAACGCTTCCATCGGCGCGGCGAGTCATGGGAAGGTAGCCACGTTGGTATGGATAACGCTCCGCTGCTTTCTCATCAATATCTGTACCAAGTCCCGGAGCGTCGGAGACCTGGAGGTAGCCTTTATTAAACGTGGGGGAGCCTGGCATGACTTCGTGCACTTCTGGCGGGAACTCTACCATCTCCTGCACCCCAAAATTTGTTATCGCAAGGTCGAGATGCACGTTTGCGGCGTGAGTGGAGGGACCTATATCTCCGGGACCATGCCACGCGGTTTGAACGTAGTAGCATTCGGCGAGGGCAGCGATCTTTTTCGCTTCGGTAATGCCTCCGATATGTCCCAAGTCACAACGAATATAGTCTATGAGTTGCTCCGAAATAAGGGGAAGGCAATCCCATTTTGTGTGGAATAACTCTCCCATGGCTATGGGGGTTGTGGAGTGATGACGCAATATCCGAAAGCTCTCTTTGTGTTCGGGGCGGAGTGGGTCTTCAAGGAAGAAGAGCCGATAGGGTTCGAGGTCTTTTGCCAATCTCGCCGCCTGAATGGGGGTGAGGCGTTCGTGAACGTCGTGGAACAGTTCGACATCCCAGCCGATCTTGTCGCGGAGATGGGCAAAGAGTTTTGGAATCGTGTGGAGGTATGGGGTAGGTTCCCACTGCTCGACATAGGGCATCTCTCCACCGTCACCCCATTCTGCGCCGTTTCCGTCAGCAGTATTGCTCCATGGGTTTCCGGGGTTCTTCCAACTGGCAAGCGATGCCTCATGCGCTCCTCCGACGCCATAGGTTCCTACGGTTCCGGGAATGGCGACTTGAGCGCGAACAACTTTGAATCCCTTCGCCATCTTCTCCCGAACGCTATCCTCTACCTCAACAATGTCACGCCCACCAGCATGAGTGTAAGCCAGTGCGCCAATGCGGGTCTTGCCCCCAAGTAAAGAGTATACAGGAAGCCCTGCACGTTTACCTTTTATGTCCCAAAGTGCGGTGTCGATTCCTGCTAGAGCGGTCATGAGAACGGGACCACCACGCCAGTAGGTTCCTCGAAAGAGGTTTTGCCAGATGTCTTCAATACAATCGGGATCACGCCCAATGAGGAGTGGGGCGATATGATCCTGCAAAGCTGAGGCGACAGTGAGTTCACGTCCGTTGAGTGTGGCGTCGCCCACTCCGTATAGTCCCGGCGTGTCGGTCATTATTTTTACGACGACATAATTTCTACCTGGGCATGTGACAATGACACGTACCTCTGTTATTTTCATCACACAGCGTTCTCCAATCGGAATTTTCCTTCGTTTCGTCATTGTGAGTGCAATTTCCTGCGCTATTTCTGAAGTATACTGTCCCGAAGTGAGCAAAATAGGGAGGTGACAGAATGCCGAAGGGGAGTGGTAATAGACGTTTAGAGGTAGTGGGTTATCTCGAAAGTGCCGTTTTGAGCGGAAAGCTCAAGCCGGGGACTCACTTGCCAGAGGTGCGGCTGGCACGCGAGTTAGGGGTATCTCAGGCTATCGTGCGTGAAGCATTGCAGGAACTGGAGGGGCGTGGGCTAATCCTCAAACAGGCGAATCTTGGCTCGCGTGTGGTGGAGCTAACCTCGGATGATCTCAAAGCGATCTATCAGGTACGGCGTGAATTGGAGCCACTTGCCTTTATGCTTGCGGCTCAACAGATGAATGAGAAGGTGTACTCCACACTTGAGGGGTGCGTGATAGGTATGGAGGCGGCAGGGAGGCTTGGAGACTTCTTGGAGTTTGCACGGTGCGACATACTTTTTCACCGTTCGGTATGGGCTAGTCAACCCAACCGCTATTTAGAGCGTTGTTTGGTGACTGTTTGTATGCCTCTTTTTGTTTATGATCTCATAACACGTGCCTCCACTACCGCCATTGATTACGCACGAGTGGGGCAACAACATCGGATGCTTTTGACTGCGATGCAGGTGCGTGATGCTGCCTTTGTGCAAAAGTTGACGGATCGCATGATGCAGGGTTGGCTACGAATTCATCTTGAGGATTTTCAGCGGCACACTGCAAAGAATTCAATCGATTGAAAATTATTCAATGGGGACTATATGCACTGTAGATGTTCTCAATAGCGGGTATAATGGATAAATGATACTTTAACTCTAATCGATTAAGAGGCGTTATTATGTCCAAATCACGTGTGATTGCCCACTATCTCTTGGAGACTGCATGCCCTGTTGAGCGTGCCATTGAAGTCATTGCAGGGGAACAGTCTTCTGGAACCTTTGTCTCTGTGCCAGGCGAGACTCCTGAACTTAGATTGCGCTACGGCGCACGTGTAGAACACATTGAACTTCTTGAAACGACAGATACTCCTAGTCTTATCGGAGGTGCTCTTCCTAAAGAGGCAAAGCCTCCTTATTCTTATCAACGCGCACGCTTCACACTCTCCTTTCCGTTTGAGAATATGGGCGCGAATATTCCCACTCTTATCTCCACCGTTTGTGGGAATCTCTATGAGCTACAGGATCATACGGGCTTGAAACTCTTGGACTTGGAGTTGCCAGAGGAGTTTCAAGTCTATCCGGGACCGCAATTTGGGGTGGAAGGCACACGACGACTCATTGGTGTTTCGGATCGCCCGCTCATTGGTACGATAGTGAAGCCGAGCGTTGGCTTATCTCCTGAACAGACGGCAGAACTGGTCAAAGAGTTGATCGAGGCAGGATTGGATTTCATCAAAGATGATGAACTGATGGCAAACCCACCCCATTCCCCACTAAAAGAGCGGGTGAAAGCGGTTATGCGAGTGATATTGGACTATGAACAGAAAACGGGCAAAAAGCCGATGTATGCCTTCAATATCTCGGATGATATTGAGAATATGCTTGAGCATCATGATGCTGTGTTGGAGGCAGGCGGGACGTGTATTATGGTTAGTCTCAATAGTGTAGGTTACGCCGCAACGTCGTTCTTACGGAAAAGATCGCAATTGCTCTTACACGGACACCGGAACGGGTGGGGGATGCTGACACGGCATCCCTACTTGGGAATCGCGTTTCCTGCCTATCAGCAACTGTGGAGAGCGATTGGAGTGGATCATCTCCATGTGAATGGGTTGCAGAACAAGTTTTGGGAGCCAGACGATTCGGTAGTTCACTCTGTTCAATCGATGCAGAAGCCACTCTTCGGCGGCTATTTCGCCATGCCTGTCATCGCCTCTGGGCAATGGGCAGGGCAAGTTCCTGAGACATGGAATCGCATGAAGACAACAGATATTCTCTATTTGGCTGGGGGCGGCATCATGGGGCATCCGGCAGGTGTTCGCGCAGGGGTACTCTCCATTCAACAGGCGTGGGAGGCTGCGGTTCAGGGTATACCTTTGGAAGATTATGCCCATGATCATGAGGAGTTGGCGCTCGCTCTGGTCAAGTTTGGGAAGCGGAGCGGATAGTGATGGCTGATATTCGGCTCACGTACTATGGCGACGACTTCACAGGTTCCACCGATGTGATGGAGGCATTAGAGGTCAACGGCGTACACTGTGTCCTTTTCCTTGAACCCCCCACCATTGAGGAGCTTGAACAGTATCCGGGAATACAAGCCGTTGGTGTGGCTGGTGTGAGCCGCAGCATGACTCCTGAAGAGATGCAGCAAGAGTTGCCTCCAATCTGGAAGCGAATTCATGCGCTCAATGCACCTCTGTTTCACTACAAGGTTTGTTCCACGTTCGATTCCTCAGCTGAGACCGGTAGCATCGGTTGCGCGATAGAAATCGGGGGTAACCTCTGGAAACGTAAGGTTATTCCACTGGTAGTCGGAGCACCTAAGCTGGGCAGGTATGTGGTTTTTCGTAACCTTTTTGCCCGTTCTGGTTTCAATGGTGATGTCTATCGCCTTGATCAACACCCCACAATGCGCCACCACCCTGTTACTCCTATGCGGAAGAGTGATCTCCGTAGTATTCTTGCAGATCAAGGTGTAATGGGCTTTGAAGAGATCAATATTCTGGCATTGGATCAAGGAATTCAGGAAGTGAGGCGGAGGATCGAGGCGTGTGATTGCCCGAACACGGTGCTTGTGTTTGATACTTTGACAGATGCCCACTTGCCTACCATTGGTGAGGCGCTTTGGGAAGGAGCCACTCATGAGACTCCGCTGTTTGCTGTGGGGTCTTCTGGTATAGAGTATGCGCTTACAGCACATTGGAACACTCAACAGAGACCTGCTACCTCTGTTTCTTTCCGTTCTGCGGGAGAGCAACAGGTGCTTGTGATGTCTGGAAGCTGCTCGCCTGTGACTGAGCGTCAGATAGCGACAGCAGAGCAGAATGGGTTTGTCGTGATTGCCCTAGACACCCTTGCGCTCTTGGATGAGGCAACGAGGGAGCAGACACTTTTGAGCACGATTGACGAAGCTTTGCCCCCTTTGCTTGAGGGGAAGAGTATGGTTATACATTCTTGTTGTGGTAGAGAGGATGTTCGCCTTTCTGCTACCAAGCTGGCGATACAAGGGCTAGAGCGTGGGGCGTTGGGCAAGCTTCAAGGGCGACTACTTCGGCAGTTGCTAATGCGTTTTCCGATGAGACGTGTCGCTGTAACAGGTGGCGATACATCGGGATATGTGGCACAAGAGCTTGGCATCCTCTCTTTACAGATGGTACGTCCTATGTCTCCGGGGTCTCCTTTGTGCAAGATGCACTCCACTTATGCTGAACTGGATGGAGTGGAGATACTTTTCAAGGGAGGGCAGGTTGGGCGCGATGATCTTTTTGTTGCGATTGGGCAGGGGAGTGTTGAGAAATAATTTCGTGCGAAGGAGATTTCGATGACAACGATTGCGATTTTTGGTGCGGCGGGAAATATGGGTACACGTGCTTGCAATGCTTTGAAGGGGACGGATGCCTATCGGGTTCTCTACGTGGAGGCAGGAGAAAAGGGGATGGAGCGGCTCCGAGAACGTGGTCTCACTCCCACACCTACAGCGGAGGCTCTAGCAGTTGCGGATGTGGTTCTTATGGCGGTTCCCGATGCATTGATTGGGAGAGTCGCCAGTGACGTGGTTCCCGCTCTCAAGTCGGGTGCGATGGTTATTTGTCTTGACCCTGCCGCTCCGTATGGGGGCAAACTTCCAGAGCGAAGCGACATTACATACTTTATCACGCACCCGGCGCACCCTCCTGTTTTTAACGATGAAGAGAGTATGGAGGCAAGGCGCGATTTCTTTGGGAGCAATATCGCAAAACAGGCTATCGTAAGCGCACTGATGCAGGGTCCCGAAGAGGATTATGCGAAAGGTGAGGCTATTGCCTGTTTGCTCTTTGGACCGGTTTTACGCTCGCATCGGGTGACTGTGGCACAGATGGCGATACTGGAGCCTGTGCTTTCTGAGACGGTCTCTGCAACCTGCTTGAGCATTATACGCGAAGCGATGGATGAAGCGGTTCAGCGCGGTGTTCCTTATGATGCGGCACGTGATTTTCTGATGGGACACATCAATATCGAGTTGGCAATTCTCTTTAATGAGACCACATGGCAGTTTTCTGAAGGGTGTAAGAAGGCGATTCAGATCGCGAAGGGACAACTGTTCCAGCCCGATTGGAAGCGGGTTTTTGAAGAGCCAGAGCTACGTGCTAGTATCGCGCGGATTACGGGTGATGTGGATTAGTTGAGGTGAACTAAGAACAATTTGGAAGAACGGACAGAGCAAAGGAGGTTCTCGCAACGCGGGACCTCTTTTGTTTTCGGAGTATTGTCCTAGGGATGCAGATGTAATTGTGGTTCAGTGACCTGGACCCCCCACTTCCGCAGAGTGTTGAACGCCATCTTACGCACGGGGTAGACGTTGTGATCTCCATCCCAGCTGCTCTCGAAGTAGAGATCGCCGAGCTGTCTTTTTAGCAGGTCGATGTTGGCATCGGATTTGAAATGCGCTAGGGCTTCGACCCCCATACGGCGAACACTGCCTTCATCTGTGGCTTTGATTGCCAAATAGGTGTCGTGACCGATGCCTTTGAGTTCCCGTTCTGAAGGGAGGAGCGATCCGGGCGACAGAATCATACGTCTGGCGACTCTCTCCAGTTGTTGCCCGATGGGAACCAAGAGTTCGCCGCCTGCATTATAAGGAAACAGGCGATGAACGAGATCGGGCATGTAACGCAGAGAATGGAGCTCAGCGGTTTTGGAAGAGGCTTTGGCGTAGCGACGCGCTATTTCCAGTACTTGGCGAGGAGAACGAATGAGACGGAACTCCATGGAAAAGTAGCCGACTGCTGGGAGTGGTGTCAGCGACTCTGCCGGGTCGATTGTGATTGAGGACCAGTATTTGATCGGCGAAGCAGAGCCATCATCGCCTTTATTCCGTCGAAGAAACCAAAGTAGCGACGTGCGCTTTTGGCTCCATACTCGAAAAGGAGCGGCGGTCTCATCGCTATAGACGAACACTTGGAAGCGGTTGCATGGGTCGCCCTTGAGGGTCTTAGTGGCATCAATGGTGAGTGTTGCTGTGTAGTCGCCCTCCTTAGCGCGGTCGCGCATTTCGACCTGGGAAACGGTTCCGACGTAGACGCAATCGGCTTGGGCGACATATGCCTCGATGGAGCTATGTACAGGGTTTCTTTGCGCCGAGGCTGCAATAGCAATACAGCCGTAAAGGTACGCGATGAACAGGCGTGTACTGAATCGAAGAAGCTGTGTTTGGAAAGTTGTACTCATACTCATTATGACGGGTGGGGCGTGCAAAGGTTACAACATATGAGAGCTTGAATCACGAACTGATCGACACCTTCATCGCGTGTGCAGTATGTTTATTATTCATAGTGTATGTTATCAATATAGGTTTTGAGAAGTACTATTCCCATAATCTATAAATGTATTGAAATGTTGATTAGATATTATCTAAACAGAAATTAACACCAATTAGTGATTTGAAAAATATAAATAAAAGGGAATAGAATTAGTTTAACATGATAGTTATAGAGTGAACAAATACTGTAGTGGTAGATATGATATGTTATTTTAGTGATAGAATAAATGAGATTAAAATTTTCAAATATTTCTACAATTGTGAGCAAATAGTGTTTGAATATCGTTTAAAGGTCAATGCCATGGTTTCATAACTGCGCGGTTTATGTAATAAATATATTTGTTATAGTTTATGTCGAAATATGCTGTTGTGACATATTCTAATTTGTATATTATTACTAAATTCAATTCATATATAAATATGGAAATGTATCATGAATATTTTTGTTCCTCTCCAAAAAGTCGGGATTGTGGTAGATTCTCTGTATCGTCCCTTTAAGGAGAGTTCCCATGCCCCGCGTCCGTGTAGTACTCGAAGATGACAATGGTAATCCTCTGCCCGACACCGAGCAGATATATGTTCTGGATA